>NZ_JBALPC010000101.1:6322-6595 GCF_036965225.1 Bacillus sp. JJ1474
CCCATCTTCTACAAGTAAACTTACTCTTTCTTTTACCCATGATTTTGCTTCATAAAATTTGTTAGCGGGTATGTTAAATGCAAAGTGGTAATATGGGTTACCTTTTACTTCTTTTGTAGTAAACTCCAGTTCACCTGTACCAACAGCAATTCGAAAGCTATCCTTATCCTTATTGATTAGAGAAAAACCTAACGTATCAATATAGAACTTTTTCATTTCAATTAAGCTTTTAGTCTGTAAAACTAGCGATTTAATTTCCATTAAAGATACACC
>NZ_JBALPC010000101.1:6748-7551 GCF_036965225.1 Bacillus sp. JJ1474
ACAATATGGCCCTTTAATTAAAAAAGAAGCGTTCCTAAACTAACGCAGCCCGAGTTTATATATAGGCCTTCACAATCTAATCTTAAAAAATTTCAATCAGCTTTTTTATCGCACTGACTACCACTTCTGGTTCATCATTTTGTATATAATGAGCACTGTTTTCAGCAATCACCAATTCACCATTTGAGGATATTTCAAGAATTTCCTTCTGCATTTCATTCCATAGCCCTTGTGATTCCTTTGAATAATGAGCTTTCTTACCAGCTGAGAGAACAATTAATGGGACATTTAATTTAAGTCTGCTTTCTTTTAACTGCTTTAGGCTTTCCATAAATTCATCATAATTGCCTTCATAAACGAATTGCTTGTTGTATGCATGTTGAAAATCTAGGGACATCGTTGGGAGAAATCTTTCTCTGTAATCTTCAGGCGTAGAGTCAACCAAGACAAGTCCACAAACCTCATTATGATATTTAGTTGCATACATCCGCATATTAACTCCACCAAATGAATGACCGACTAATATGTAGGGAGGTTTAATATCGGCTTCAATAAGAAGTTCCTTTAATTGTTTTACCATCTCACGGCTGGTTCTGGGGTTAGAACTTGTTTCACTTTTCCCAAGTCCTGCTCTATCATAAATTAGAACATTAGTGAGCATTGAAATATCCCCAATTACTGAATCCCAAGCCTTAGAAAAATCTCCATATCCAGCGTCCATTATGACTGTTGGTTTTCCATTATTTTCTCCCACCAATTTAGCATATAGTTTACAATCACTTATTTTCACATACATTTCTTTA
>NZ_JBALPC010000102.1:0-3833 GCF_036965225.1 Bacillus sp. JJ1474
AAATATAGCCGTAAATTTTATCACTATATTCTGTGTATACTTGTTCAAAATGTTCTGCAGAATTTCTTTTCATTTTATCCGCTCCCTCATACAAACTATTAGACGAATAAGGTACAAAAAAGAATCACTTTTCAAAACATATTAATGACTAATGTTGTAATATTCCCTACCTTACCAATTGTTAGCAATGATTTCCAGATCATTTATTCCTTAAATTCAATAGCATTTTAGATATGTATATCTATTCTCCTGCTCAATCATTTGAAAACAGGATAAAAGTATGTTTTTTGATCATTCCATTTAACTAGTACTATCTATCTGTTACTAAATTAGAAAGCAGAAAATTTACATTTTTTCTAAAAAGTTACATGACTTTTTTGCTATTTTTGTATCCCGATATTATTCAAATCCTCCATTAGAATAAAAGACACATCTGCTAATGACCCACTTCCTTTTCACTATAGGTCTTTTCGGTTAAATTCACTCCCCTTTCCTTTTTCTTATTTTTTCCAAAAAATACAAGAAAAATGTCAGTTTTATATGTAAATGAACATATTTCTAGTCGTTTAGATTGAGTGTTTACTAGTTCCTTTTATCTTGACCAGTCATCTTACTCTAATTCCTTTCTCTCATTTTAATCTAGCACTCAATTCCTCTCTGATTATTCGACATCTTTTTCGATTTTTATTCGCTAAAGTTTCATTAACAAAGGGTTTTCTTTCCGCCCTTTTTGGAGGTGATTATTTTCATTTAGCAACAGCAGTCAAAATCTTATTTACCAAAACAAGGAGGGATTATTTTGAAGAAGAAAAGGAATACGCGATTTCGTTGGTTTAATATCATGTTCATTGCTTTTTTAATACTCCCGCTTATGTTCCCAAACATGGGTCAAGCGGAAGCAAATGATTCTCCACATACTTCACTTAAGAAAGCAGCTCCTGAGGCTGCAAAAAGTAAAATTAGCAGCAAATTACAAGATCAATTCGCTAATCAAGGTAAAGTCACGTTTTTAATTAAGTTCAAGGAACAAGCAGACACAGCCGCAGCAGCAAAAAATGCTGAAAAAAATGCTTTAAGTCAAAATGTAACACCAGCTAAATTAAAATACATGAAACGATCCGCAGTTCTATCCTCCCTACGATCTACTGCTTTTGAAACTCAAGGCCCTGTTGCAGAATTCCTCCAAAAAATGGAGAAAGAGGGAAAAGCAACAGATGTTGAATCCTTCTATATTGTGAATGCCATCGCTGTTACTGCTACAAAAGAGGTCATGGAACAAGTCGCAGCCTTCCCTGAAATTGACAAAATTCTACCAAACGAAATTAGACAGCTGAATATTTCAGAAAAGGTTGCCGAGCCCCCTTTACTTCAGCTAGATAAAAAAACAGAAGCTGAAACGAACTCAATAGAATGGAATATTGAAAGAGTCGGTGCCCCAGCCGTTTGGGCAATGGGAATTGATGGATCTGGTACGGTTGTTGCATCTATAGACACCGGTGTCCAATGGGATCATCCAGCACTAAAGGAAAAATACCGAGGCTATAATCCAGCCAATCCTAATTCTCCAACACATGAATTTAACTGGTTTGACGCTACAGCTGGACGATCTGCACCGTATGATGATGTTGGTCATGGCACTCATGTAACTGGAACAATGGTTGGTGCAGAACCAAACGGAGCCAATCAAATCGGAGTAGCACCTGGTGCCAAATGGATTGCTGTTAAAGCGTTTACAGCAGCTGGCGGTTCAGATAGAGATCTCATTGCTGCTGGTGAATGGATTTTAGCGCCAAAGGATGCCGCTGGAAATCCTCATCCTGATAAAGCTCCTGATGTTGTAAATAACTCTTGGGGCGGTGGTCCAGGACTTGATGAATGGTATCGTCCAATGGTTCAAGCGTGGCGTGCAGCAGAAATTTTCCCAGAATTCTCTGCAGGCAATACAAGAATCGGGAATCCAGGGGGACCAGGATCAATTGCCAATCCAGCAAACTACCCTGAATCGTTCGCTACTGGTGCAACAGATATTAACAATGGATTAGGCAGCTTCTCCCTTCAAGGACCATCACCATATGGAGAAATCAAACCTGATATCTCTGCACCTGGTGTAAATATTCGTTCTTCCGTACCAGGAAGCGGGTATGAGGGAGGCTGGAATGGAACGTCCATGGCAGGACCGCATGTTTCAGCTGTTGCAGCCATGCTTCGTCAAGTTAATTCAAGTCTTTCTGTCGAAGATATGGAAGAAATATTAATCCAAACAGCTTCACCTTTAACGAACGGACAATATCCTGGAACACCAAATAATGGTTTTGGATATGGTCTCGTCAATGCATATGATGCCGTTTCCTCTGTCATATCCGGCCTTGGAAAGATTAAAGGCCAAGTAGCAAAAGAAGGCAATGATAGTGAAGCACCTGAAGTGGTTCACGTTGCTCCGCAAGAAACATACGCAGGAATGGATCTTTCCTTAGAATTAAGAGCAACTGACAACGTAAGTGTATTAAACACAGTCCTTGAATACTTAAAATCTGACGGCAGCTGGGCAACTTTACAAGGAGCAAGAATTTCAGGAGACTATAAAGATGGAATTTACAAAGTAACAATACCTGGAGATGAGATTTCTATACCATCCATCACATATAAATGGAAGGTCAATGACTTTGGAGGAAATGAAGTCGTAACTGATAACTTTGTAGTATCTGTTATGCCTGGCATCACCATAGGCTATTCACAGGATTTTGAATCTGAGCCAATAGGCTGGACATCATTTGGTGAATTTAATAGCTGGCAATGGGGAGTGCCAACCTCCGGACCAGGAAATGCAGCATCCGGCGAAAAAGTATACGCCACTAATCTTTCAGGAAACTACGATAACAGAGCTAATATGACATTAGTTATGCCGCCAATCGACCTCCCAGAAGGAAATGCATACTTACAGTTTAAGCATTGGTATAACCTTGAAAGAAACTGGGATTTTGGCCATGTTTTTGTCTCAACTGACATGGAAAACTGGACACAAATGCTTCGCATCACGGATATTACTTCCGGCTGGATTGACGGAGAAGTTAATTTAAGTGAATATGCAGGTCAAAGAATCTACGTAGGCTTCAATGTAAAAACAGATGGTTCTGTACAAAGACCAGGCTGGTACATTGATGATGTGCAGCTTTCAAACACTGCCCTACAGGCCGCAAATAGTAATCAGCTGGCAATTACGAATCCTTCTGAAGCTGCAGATGACTCCGATACTGCTCTAAAGGATGAAAAGGTAGATCCTGACAAGATTGTACCTGTAAAAGAAAAGGTAATACAAAATAATGGCTCACAAAATCAGCCTGCCCCTGC
Source organism: Bacillus sp. JJ1474 (assembly GCF_036965225.1). Lineage (NCBI taxonomy): Bacteria > Bacillati > Bacillota > Bacilli > Caryophanales > Bacillaceae > Bacillus > Bacillus sp. JJ1474. Next base: position 3,349 of record NZ_JBALPC010000102.1, read on the forward strand.
TCTCCTACCATTAACCGCTGAAGTGAGCATTTTAGAATCAGGCAGATCCGTATTTACAAAACCTTTTGATGGCACATATGAATTTACACATGCTTCCGGATCCTTTACTGTGCAAGCAGAGGCTTATGGATACCGTTCCCAGGCACAGACTGTTAATATTCCTCAAGACGGTGAAGTGACAGCTAATTTTGTTTTAGAGCCAATCCCGCAAGGAACAGTTTCTGGTACTGTTACAAATCATGCTACAGGTCAACCTGTTGCAAATGCTACACTCCTTTTAGTAGAGGATGCTGCTGTACAGCCAGTAGAAACAAATGCAAACGGAGAATATTCCATTACTGCGTATGAAGGCAACTACACGTTAAAGGTGATGGCACCTTCATACTATAGCCAAGATATTGCTATTAGTATTAGTGAAACTCCATTAGAACAAAATGTACAGGTAAAGCCGTTCATTGGTTTCCCAGGTGAAATTGGCTATGATG
>NZ_JBALPC010000102.1:3860-24671 GCF_036965225.1 Bacillus sp. JJ1474
CGGTACAGCTGAAAATGCCCGTGCCTTCTATGATGCAGGAAATGGCTGGGCTGTTAAAATGTCTCTTACTTCTGGACACAAAAATGCAATGGTAACAGGCGGATTATTCCGATTCTGGAATACGGAATGGCCAATTCCAGGCGGAACAGCTTTCAAAGTAGAAGTATACGATGCAAGTGGTCCTGATGGTGCTCCTGGTAAAAAATTAGCAGGGCCATTCGATGCCACCGCCTTAAGAAATGGTGAATGGACACATGTTGATTTAAGTGAGCATGGAATCATGGTAAACGGCGATTTCTATATGGTTTACATCCAAACTGCACCAAATCCGAATGCTCCTGGCTTAGCAACAGATGAAAATGGAACAAATGCGAAGCGAAGCTGGCAGCTGGTAGGAGGTTCTTGGTCACCGTCACCTGTAGCAGAAGGCAACTATATGATCCGTTCTACGGTCAATTATGAGGTCACTGCACCTGTGATAACGTCACCAGCAGATGGCGTATTTACAAATGAAGGAACGGTAACTGTTGAAGGAACAACGGTACCATCTACAACCGTCACTATTTTCAATCATGGCGAAGAAGTTGCAACGGCTGAAGCTACCGAAGCTGGAATATTCTCTGCTGATGTAACATTGACAGAAGGTGAAAATATCTTAACTGCGAAGGTGACAACAGATTTAGGGTCAACAGATGCTTCAAATCCTGTGAAAATTGTTTTCGACCAAACGAAACCAGAACTAGCCATTACTACACCAGAGGATAAATCAAAAACAAATAAAGAAACAGTAACCGTTGAAGGTACAGTATCCGATGAAAATCTTGATTCAGTACAGGTTAATGGTCAAAGTGCAAATATAGCCGATGGCAAATACTCACTTCGTATTATTCTAAGTGAAGGTGAAAACATAATCACTGTTATTGCTCAAGACAAGGCAGGTAATTCTGAGGAAAAAACTGTAACAGTAAATGCAAAATATACTCCACCAACTATTGAAAATCTGCTTCCTGCAGAGGACAAGGAATTAAAGAAAGGCGAAACAGTCAAAATTGAATTTGACAGCGATCCTGGGTTAAAAGGAACTTTTGCAATCAGAATGCCATTAACAAACACTGGTGGACAGCTTTCTGACGCTAATTCACTTCCAATGACGGAAACTTCACCAGGACATTATGTAGGCTACTACACGGCCACATCAAACGTAAAAGCACCTGGAGCAGAAATAGAAGTTCATGTAACAGACGACTATGGAAATGAATCTCGAAAAATTGCTGATGGCAAGCTTTACATTAATGAAAAAAAGAAAAAGGAAAAAGATAACACAGGAAAAAGGAATAATGGAAATAATAGCAATGAAGAAGTAATTGAAGAAAACGAAAATGTTGAAAATTAAGTAATCAGAGACAGGCTCAGTTTTCAAAATGGGCCTGTTTTATACTTGCATTAATTCCATTATTCAACCTGAAAAAAGCAAGAGAGGTTCACTCTCTCGCTTCCTTCTTAACAAAAGCTAAAACATGAAGCACCTACGATGATAAGCAGAATAAACAGGACAACGATTAAAGCAAAACCGCCTCCAAATCCGCCACATCCAAAACCGCCACCATAACCGCCATAACCATAGCCGCCGTATCCAAATGACATAAACCCATCTCCTCCCTATCAATTAAAAGCATTTTTTAAATAAATCCGAACCCGCCACCGAATCCCCAAGAAGCACCAATAATGATTAACAATATAAACAATACAACAAGTAGAGCGAAGCCTCCACCGCATGCAATTCCATCTGACATATTAATTTACCTCCTTTGTTTGATTCCTTATATCCTATTCAATTAAGCTATTGTGTGCGATAGACGAATGCACAATTTTTGGGTTATTTCATTAGGACAATCTATAAATCTTGTATTTTCGCCTAATATTTATGAAATAGGCTAAATTAGTGATTGGTGTTGATTTAGCCATATATGTGCTTGTGAACGGGTTTTAATCGGGACGAAAACATTCGAGAACATGCTCGAATGGCAGTTTGCGAGTCAACAAAAAAAGGGGGGATCTAAACAGATCACCGCCCTTTCGCTAAGCCATATTCAGTAATGAAAATTAATATTTACTTATTTCTCTTTCATCTTTTGCTTCATAGTCATTCTTGCTTGTCAACTCATTCGTTAGCTCATTTATGCTCTGACGGATATTTCCCTTTCCGGAAAAGTTCTCGATCAGTTCTTTTACATCAATACCTGAGGATGCTTTAAGACTTTCTTGCATCGTGGACATTAAATTCGTTGCATATCCTGTGATTTTATTAGCACCGCCATTTTTTCCGTCACTGCCTGTATCAACAACCGTAATCTTATCAATATTGGAAAGCGGGGTTGCCACTTGCTTTGCGTATTCAGGAAGCATTTCCAAAACCATATCCATAATAGCTGCCTGACCATATTGCTCAAAGGCCTCGGCAATTTTTCGTTTCGCCTCTGCTTCAGCAAGACCTTTCAGGCGAATGATTTCAGCTTCTGCCTCACCTTGTGCACGTTGTGATTCTGCTTTAGCCAATCCATCCACTCGAACTCTTTCAGCTTCTGCACGAGCTTGGGCTTCAATTAAGTATTTATTTGCATCTGCTTCAGCTATTTGCTTTTTCTTGTTAGCTTCAGCAGCCTGCTCTACAGCATACCGGTCTGCATCTGCCTTTTTCTTTACTTCGGAATCATATTGACGTTCTCTTCTTAGTATTTCTTTTTCTTCTAATTCAATTTGTTTCTGACGCTCGATAATCTTAATTTGCATTTCCTGCTCTGTTACCTCTTGCTTTGCACGTGCTGTCTCTAAATCATAGGCTTGGTCTGCCCGAGCTTTTGCAATATCCTGCTCCCTGCGGTAATCAGCTATTTTCATTTGATTTTCTTTCTCAGCTTCGGCAATCTCTGTTGCTCTTTCAAGCTCAGCCCTTTGTGCGTCTTTATCAGCTTCTGCACGTTTGATCCGCGTTTCCATCTCAGCCTCTGCTGTTGCAATATCTGCATCCCGCTTCACCTGAGCGATTCTAGGCTTTCCTAAAGAGTCTAAATAACCGTTCTTGTCACGGACATCCTTAATTGTAAATGAAACGATGATTAAACCCATTTTTGCAAGATCCTGTGATGCGACTCTCTGAACTTCTTGGGAAAACTTATCCCGATTTTTATAAATTTCTTCAACAGTCATTGAACCAAGAATCGATCTCAAATGGCCTTCAAGGACCTCTTTCGCTTCATTTTCTCGGTCTTCCTTTGATTTTCCAAGAAATTGTTCTGCGGCTGTTGCAATCTCTCCAATGGAGCCGCCAATTTTAATGATCGCTGTACCATCCGCCATAACAGGTACGCCTTGTTCTGTATATACTTCAGGAGTAGATACCTCCAGCTTACTTGATAGTAAGCTTAACGGCTCAGCCTGCTGGAACACAGGCAGCACAAATGTACCACCGCCGCGGATAATTTTTATTTTATTTCCTGATTCATCCACATGTACATTTTTGCTGCCGAGATAGCTCCCTGTTACAATTAAGGCTTCGTCCGGACCAGCCGTTCTATACTTAGTAATAAAGATTCCTAATAAAGCAATTAATAAAAAGGCTGCAATTCCAATTACAATCCAAATCGTGAGCATAAATTTTCCTCCAATCTAGTATTCATTTTGTGGCACAACATAAAGAACCCCATCTTTAATGTCGATCACAAGAACTTTTTTTCCTTCCTCTATGATTTTGTTATCGAAGCTAGCAGCAGGCTTAGAAATCCTGCCGCTAATACTTTCAATCAAAACCTCGCCAAATCCATTCTCTGGAATTGGAATAATGACATTCCCCAATCTCCCTTTCAAAGAATCCTCTGTGTACACAAGCGACTCCTCAGAATTGGCTAATGGAATAAGAACAAATACATTTAGCAGGGTATCTAATATGATAGAAACAATTGCAGCAATGACCATTATTAGGATACTGTTTAGTCCTGTTACAGCTTCAAGCACATATCCGATTGCTGATAAAAAAGTTAAAAATGCTAAAACTAGTACCGGATTAAGGAACCCAGCTGCTTCAGATATCCCTTCGATCACATCACCGAAAAATAAGTATAAGATAATTAAACTCCCCGAAATAATAAGCGTATACAAATAGATTGTTTGGATACCGACTCCAAATATCTCCATCACTATTCAGGCCCTTTCCTTTTCATGATAACAGCCATTCGTACCCCCCCTTTAATAATCTATTTATTTGTACTCTACCTTACTTACGGATGATTGGAGGAAAATGTTTCAATTTTTAAAAAATAATTTTCAAATAACTATTTTAAGTGTTACTTAGATTCCTAAACTTTAGCCTTTTTCTGTCATCTTCGTAATTCTTCATGCATACGATACTCAGGAGATTAGTCTTTTCTTAACAGGAGGCATGAAAGAAGAATGTCGAGGTCACAAAGGTATTCTGAAAAATCATATATTGTAATAAAACGCTTCATTCTGTTCTTTTCCTTATGTATTTCAGCTTTTACTGCCCTTTATTTTTATTCTCAAAGCTTAATTAAGATTGAGGCACCAAAAAAAGTGCTTGGTGAAAAAATCATTATTCAGCTGCCATCTGGGGATCATGTTTTTACTTATGAGAACTTGATTGTAAACGAGGATGGCAAGCTATATTACAAAGGGGAGCGAAATCAAATTGACCTAACTGGCGGAATTGTGATTTATGAGGAATGGGAGGATAAATAAAAAGAGGCAGCCATAAAACTTCAATTGAAGTTCTTATGGGAGCATCCCCCTTGAACATTTCACTTTTACTTAATACCAGTATCCATAAGGCGGGTAAAAAGGATAAGGTGGATAGTATGGATAGTATGGATAACCATATCCTCCCCATCCTCCACCAAGTGCTGCTCCTAAATCTAATCCTCCTAAAAACGGAAAACCGAATCCAAAGAATGGTCCGCCAAACCCAAAGCCAAAGCCTGGGCGGCCGAACCCTCCAAATCCTCCAAATCCAAATGGTCGAATCCTTTCGTCATTCATATCAATAGTATTTGGTATTACATTCATATTCAATTTTGTTCCTCCTCATTTTCTTCTACATATTTTCACACCCATTAAATAGAATTCAAAGCAATATATAAATTCTTGGGTAATTATCTAGAAAAGGGAACTATTACTAATTAAAACGAATAAAAGAGACCCTCCAAAGAAGGGTCCCTGCCTTATCAATCTTATTACTGTCCTTGCTGATTCTTCAGCTGCTCCTGTCCCATAGCGACAAGACGCTTTGTCATTTCGCCGCCAACTGAACCATTTGCTCGTGCGGTTGTATCTGCACCAAGTTGAACTCCAAACTCGCCTGCTATCTCATATTTCATTTGATCTAATGCATTTTCAACACCAGGTACTAAAAGTTTGTTTCTAGCCATGATACATCACTCCCACCACGATTAGTTGAGCAAGTAATTGCTCTATTCTAATTTAACCGAAGGCTGGATGCTTCATTCATTTTTGAAGACGATTAATTATGTAGGAAGGTTTGAGGTGACACGGCCATAGCCTAATTTTGGGTTATGGACATGCAGCATAAGATGAGTAAACGAAAATAAATATATTTATAAATTCAAGCGGTTTATTTACATAAATGGAGGTACTCCCTTACTAATCTCAGACACAAGAGAAGCGATGGATTGAATCTGCTGATCATCTAAATCAAACGCTTTTTTAATTTTTTCTTCTAACTCAGCGGTTACTCTTCGTTTACCTACTTCTACTAATGCAATAAGCGAGAAACTGCAGCTGACAATCTTTGCAAAATCTCGCTGATTCATCTCATAACTCTTTCTTAGAAACTTAATAATTTCTTTATTCATTCTCAATGCTCATACCCCCCTTTACAGTATCATATTATTTAAATAAATTAGCATTGAAATGATCCTTTTGTAAAGTAAATTATTTTCGCCAACTGAAGAGAACACAACAAGAACCAATTAATACCTTTTGTGAAAGGAGACTTATTTAATTGATTATTATTTCAAGTTATGAAATAAAGCCTAATCAAAGCAACTTTCAGGGGACGGAAAGGGAGATATTTATCGCTTTAGAAAGCAGCCCTTCCATTCATCAATATGATTCCTTACATGAATTGCTTTTTGATATACGATTAAGGAAGCATATTATTTTAGCAGCGAAAGACCTTCAAAAAAGCGAAGCAACATTTACTCCATTTATTACATCTAAATTTAATCCGAAAATTTGGACGAAAATCAAATACGGCTATTTACTTAATCCCTCAATCCAGCCATCCGATGCACTTAAAGATGTATTTAAAAATGGGAAGGAATACGCATTTGAATGTTCAACCGCTATTGTATTTATTTATTATAAAGCAGTGCTTGATTTGATTTCAGTCAGTTATTTCAATACTTTATTCCAGAGGCTCCTTGTTTGGGATTGGAACTATGACTCAGATTTAAGTATAGTTACAAAAATAGGAAGTGATTTTATCCCAGGGGATGTTGTCTACTTTTTTAATCCCGATTATGGGCACCCAGTATGGACAGGTGAAAATGCTGTTTATTTAGGAGATGGTTTATATTTTGGTCATGGAATTGGAATTAAAACGGAAGAAGAGATGATTAAAACCCTCAATACACTTAGGAGGAAAAACGCAACAAGATCTGCCTATTTAATATCTCAGCATAGCAGATTAAATACTAAATATTTATCACAATTTGCCAAGCCTCTATATGGGTAAACATAACCAAAAGGCTCCAAATTTAAATGTTAATGAAATATAGGCGCCTTTGGTTATTCATTTTTGTTCCAGGGCTCAAACGAAAATGGTATGCCAATCATTCGGGCAGTCAGCTCATCATAAGAGACTAAATCATTTCTTGACAGTTCTTTTAATGAGCGTTTTCCCATTGCTCTTAAAGCCATTTTCATTTCTTCGGTGCTTGCAGTTAAGAATTTTTCTGCTGCTTGAGCCCCGTCTTCAATCTTAAATTGATCCTTAAACTTTCCGTTATTCCATACAACTTGGGTAGGCGGTTCAAAAGGAACGGCATTCAATATTTGATTATGAGCGACAGTAAACAGCATCGCTGAACCTAAATAGACAGCATCAGCACCGAGGGCTAGTACTTTTAAAAAGTGCCCTGGGACTAAAAGCCCTCCTGAGAAAATTAAACTAATCTGTCCCCTCATATTTCTCTTTTCTAAATGATTAACAGCCCGGACAATCGCATGCAGTGTCGGAATTCCAAAATCATCATATAAAATCGGTGGTGCTCCGTGCATGGCTGCTTGTCCGCCATCAATCGCAATATAATCAACACCCATTTCAATGATATGATCAATATCCTCTTCAATTTTTCCGCCTGCCCCAATTTTGACCCCGATAGGAACGCCACCTGTCAGCTCCCTTAGGTCATGTACAAGTTCTTTCAAGTCCTCTAATGTTTGATTTTCAAAAAAATTTTCATTGATCACTGCTTCTTCATTGTCCTTAAGACCCAATATTTCTCGGGCACGACCGGTTAATTCTTCGGGCGGAATTTTTCTTCCCATCCCGAATACTGCACCTTGTCCCAATTTAATTTCAATCATATCTGCGCGCTTTATAACGGCTTCTTCCTTTGCCCATTCTGTTTTGGCAAACTGTAAAATATACTTCCCAGCTGTATTTAATTCTTCAGGCAGAATTCCTCCTTCACCCGAGTTAATCGCTGTTCCCACATTATTTGCGGCAGACGCCAAGGAAAGTCTCACCTGTTCACTAAGTGCGATTCCATATCCCATCCCGCTAATCATAAGCGGAATTTTTATTTTCATTGGTTTTTTCGATTTTGGTCCAATCGTAACAGCTACATCTACTTCTTCTTCCCCATCAATTGGAAATGGTGTAGTTTGTGCCGGGATAAATGTAATCGGGTCAAGATTCGGCCATTTTTTAGAAGAACCTCCAAGTGGCCGAAAAAGGACTTTGCCTTTTTCTGCACGCAAGCTATTTTCAAGGACATTTTGAATGCCCATATGTCTAAACCCTGGTATCATCTCTATAATATTTTCTTGATAACTATCTGTAAAAATGATTTTCCCAAATTGCTTAACGATTTTTTTTGTAAGCCAGCGCCAAGCAATTAGCATGAAAAAAAATATGACAAATAACAAAGCAATCATTATAAAAGTTAAAAAGTTAAGTACGTTCAACAAATACACTTCCCAACATCAAGTAAAGCTTCAATTTTCCCATGGTTCAAATGAAAACGGAATTCCGATTATTTGTGAAGTCTGATCATCATATGACACTAAATCTTTTTTTGACAACTCTTTTAAAGATCGTTTTCCCATAGCCCTTAATGCCATTTTCATTTCCTCTGTACTGGCTGTTAAGAATTTCTCTGCTGCTTGAACGCCATCTTCGATCTTGAATTGATCCTTGAACTTTCCGTCATTCCAAACAGCTTGAGTAGGCGGTTCAAATGGAACCGCGTTCAATATTTGATTATGAGCGACTGTAAACAACATGACAGATCCTAAATAGACAGCATCAGCTCCGAGTGCAAGCATTTTCAAAAACTGCCCGGGTACAAAGAGACCTCCGGAGGCAATTAAACTAATTTGTCCCTTCATGTTTCTCTTTTCAAGGTGATTAGCAGCCCTAACAATCGCATGCAAGGTCGGTATACCAAAATCATCAGATAAAATTGGTGGTGCACCGTGAGTCGCTGCTTGTCCGCCATCAATAGCAATATAGTCAACACCCATTTCTATTAAATGATCAATATCTTCTTCAATTTTTCCGCCTGCACCCATTTTTACACCTATTGGAACGCCACCGGTTAATTTGCGTAAATCCTTCACAAGTTGTTTAAGATCGTCCAGCGTTTGATTATCAAAAAAGTTTTCATAGATAACTGCCTGTTCGTTTTCTTTCAGCCCCATTAATTCAATAGCACGAGGCGATAAATTATTCGGTGATATCTTTCCGCCCATGGCAAATAATGCGCCTTGCCCCAATTTAATCTCAATCATATTAGCCTGCTTCAAGATACTTTTATCCTTTGACCATTCTGTTTTTGAAAACTGTAGAATGTATTTTCCTGCTTTATCTAATTCTTCTGGAAGGACCGGTCCTTCACCAGAATTAATCGCAGTTCCTACATTTTTAGCTGCCTCCGCTAAAGATAACCGCACTTGTTCACTAAGTGCGATACCATAAGCCATTCCACTAATTATCAGAGGGATTTTAATTTTCAATGGTTTTTTTGCTTTAGGTCCTATCGTTACTTGAACATCTACTTCCTCTTCACCATCGACAGGAAATGGAGTCGTTTGTGCAGGGATAAAGGTAATTGGCTCTAAATGAGGCCATTTTTTCGAAGAACCAAGTGGCCGGTGTAAGATATCACCCGATTCTGCACGCAAACTATTTTCAAGCACATTTTGAATGCCCATATGCCTGAATCCAGGTAACATTTCAATAATATTTTCTTGATAACTATCCGTTAAAATAATTTTGCCCATTTTCTTTACCATCCGTTTCATAAGCCACCGCCAACCGAAAAGTATAAATAAAAAAAGGACAAAAGATATTACGATCATCGCAAAAGTCATATAAGTTAATATATTCGACATTTTTCTACTCCAAAATCAAATAAAAAATCCATTTAGTATGTCCTAGTATTTCCAAATTAGGTAAATAATATGATCGGCATTGCATGAAAACTTTCCTTGGAGAAAAGACTAAGAAGAAAAAATGTCAATTGGAGAATTTTTTATGAAGTTAATTAATAATACTTTACACAGACCTTTTCCATTGCCCTCAAAAAATTGGATTATGCGACAGACATGGAGAGACCTATTGTTTATTCATTGGCCTATTCCATCTGAAAAATTGCGTAAGCATATTCCAGCATCTTTAGAAATTGACACATTTAATGGATCTGCTTGGTTGGGAATAATTGTTTTTGTTATGGACGGCATTTATCCTCGAGGATTGCCCAACATTTCCATCCTGCCTAAATTTCAAGAAATTAATGTACGTACATATGTTAAGTGTAACGGGAAAAGCGGCATTTATTTTCTTTCTTTAGATGTTTGCGACTGGGCTTCCTACACAATTGCAAAAAGATGGCTTCGTCTGCCTTATCAATCTGCACAAATTTCAATAGAAAAAAAGGGTCAAAACTTTCATTATAAAAGCATTCGTAAAAGAAAAACAAAATACGAGATCACTATTGATGGAACATATAAACCACTAGAAGAAGTTTATTTGCCTAAGGAAGGAACACTTGATCATTTTCTGACTGAACGCTATTGTTTTTTTAGTTCAAATAATGGTATCCATACATATTGCTTGGAAATCCACCATCAGCCATGGCAGTTACAAAAGACTGAGATAGAAATATATAAGAATACCCTTTTTACACCGTTTAATATTGATGTTAACAAAGTAACACCAATCTCCCACTTTTCTAAGGGGACAGATTCACTAATTTGGAATATTAAAAAAATTGGAGTGTAATAAAAAAAAATTTTCAACAAAAAAAGCCCATATGTTAATTTGGGGATTAATTGTATAAAAACACCTAAATGAAGAATCTTAGAAATAAGAGTTAGAGTAGCCGCAAAAAATAGTGGGGGGAACGAGCTTGATTCGTAATGTAAATAAATTATTAAGGAAATCAAAAGATAAAAAGGTTCAATTCCAAAATATGAATCATGAATCCAAGCCTCAGGATCCACTCCAATATAATTTAAGTGCAAATGAAGAAGTTTTTCGTTCAATTTATGAAAACTGTTCTGATGTTGTATTTCGGCACTTCTTACTTTTTGGAAAGAAAAAAGCTTTAATCATTTTTATTGAAGGGCTTTCAGATAATGATAGCATTGAAAAATATGTTCTCTCCCCTCTTATGCAGGAGGTCGGTCATGAATCTAAGACTATTGATAAATTCCTAGAACAAAAACTTCCGGTTTCTAAAGTAAATAGAGTCCAATTATTGGCTGATTGTATTGAATCAATCTCATCGGGTAAACCAATTCTATTATTTGAAGGGGAAAAAGACGGATTTTCCTTAGGTTTAGCAAAATGGGAAAAGAGAAGTATTGAGGAACCATCAGCAGAGTCTGTAATAAGAGGTCCGCGTGAAGGCTTTACGGAATCATTGCAGGTGAGCACATCACAATTAAGGAGAATTATTAAAAGCCCTGCATTAAAAATACGAACAATGAAAATCGGAACTTACACAAAAACAACCGTTGCACTAGCTTATATTAAAGAGTTAGCGGACAAAACACTGATAGAAGAAATAAATAACCGTCTTCAAAGGATCCAGATTGATGGGATATTGGAGAGTGAATATATCGAGGAAATGATTGAGGATAATCCTTATTCACCATTCCCGCAAATATTGTCAACAGAACGTCCAGATATTGTATGTGGGAATTTACTAGAAGGACGTGCTGCTATTTTGGTTGAAGGTTCCCCCTTCTGCCTAGTTGCGCCAATTTCCTTTTTTTCTTTGCTTCAATCACAGGAAGATTATTATCAACGTTTTATGATTAGCACGTTTATCCGTTGGTTACGATATGTGTTCTTTGGAGTATCTCTCTTGCTTCCTTCACTTTATGTGGCTGTTACGACATTCCATCAAGAGATGGTCCCAACAGCACTGCTGCTTAGTATTGCAGCCGCCAGGGAGACAGTCCCTTTTCCTGCCTTAGTAGAGGTGTTTCTTATGGAAATCACGTTTGAAGCACTGCGAGAGGCAGGGGTTCGATTACCGAAACAAGTAGGGGCCGCTGTCAGTATTGTTGGAGCCCTCGTCATTGGACAAGCTGCAGTCCAAGCAGGAATCGTTTCAGCACCAATGGTCATTGTTGTAGCAATTACAGGAATTGCTTCATTTATGATCCCTCGCTATATAGCCGGAATTGCTATCCGTTTGCTGCGATTTCCGATTATTTTTCTTGCCGGTACATTAGGGCTGCTTGGGATCGTGATGGGTATCCTGGCTATAGTGATTCACTTATGCAGCTTGCGTTCCTTTGGTGAACCCTATCTAGCACCTTTAGCACCACTTAAAGGCCATGAACTCAGGGATGTTCTGTGGAGATCCCCTTTATGGATGATGGATAAACGCCCGCACCTTACTGGGGAATCGAATATATATCGACAGACTTCAGGTATGGAACCGAATCCAAATAGAGGCGGAGAATCGGAAAATTAAAGGATGAGGGTGATCAACAATGTTAGAGAAAGGACAAAGGAATCTTTATCTAAAAAAATTCCTTCTATTGATTTCTTTTGGTGGATTGCTTCTTTTGTTAACCGGCTGCTGGGATCGATGGGAAATTAATGATTTAGCGCTTGTCACTGCTGCAGCGATTGATAAAAAGGAAGACAATCAAATTGAACTATCCATCCAAATTTTTGTTCCTAAAGCAATAAGCAGTGGAGGCGCTCAAGGGGGGCAAGGAGGAGGAGGAGGAGCTACAACAGTGTCAACATCTCATACAGGAGTCAATATTGCAGATGCCCTATCAAAACTTCAAGGTGAATTGCCTCGTAAAATCTTTTGGGGACAATGTAAAGTGTTTATTTTCGGGGAAGATTTAGCAAGGGAAGGAATACGAGATCATTTAGATTTCCTGCTCCGCCATCCACAGCCAAGAGAAAGAGCATTTGTGTTTGTCAGTAAAGGAAAAGCAAAGAATATCCTTCAATTACAGACTAGACTAGAACGCTATTCTGCGGAAACAGTTCGGGAAATAGTTAAATTAAGTATTGGGATGAAGACCACATTACAGGACTTAGATGAAATGCTTATTAGCGAAGCTCAAGCAGCTGCTCTCCCATATGTTAAATTTGAAACTGAGAAAACAAGTAAAGAAAAGTCCCTTCAGTTTCCAAAAATTTCAGGAACAGCAGTATTTAAAAAAGACAAAATGGTTGGAACGATTTCCGAACATAAAACTAGAGGAATCTTATGGTTAAGGAATGAAGTAAAAGAATATACCGTTACCGCAAAACCTCAAGGTAAAAGAGGGGATTTGTCTTTAAATCCGGTATCAGTCCAAATCAATCTAATTCCGCAAATTAAAGATGAGCAGTGGAAAATGACAATAAAGGTAAAAACAGAAGGTGCCATTGTGCAAAACAGAACGAATTTGGACCTTTCAAATCCAAAATCATTAAAGATTGCAGAAAAAACATATAAAAAAGATATTGAAAAGCGTATCGAATCTGCTATCAAGTATACACAGCATGATCTGAAAGCTGATATTGTTGGTTTCGCCAAAGAATTCCACCATAAATACCCTAAAGAATGGAAAATGGTAAAACATCGTTGGGATGAGCAATTTTCAGAAGTAAAGGTGGAAATCGACGTTGAAGGTCATATTCGCAGGGAGGGCAATATTAATAAATCAATGGAATTGAAAATGAGGTGAATGAAAAATGAGGTGGGAAGGTTTCTTTAGTACAGCTGTAATTATCTTTGTCATCCTTTTGTTTCAATGGCCTAAAATGAAACAAAAACCTAAAAAAGACAAAGGTGCACTTATTGTACTCCTCCTTATCGGTTTAGTGTTATCAATGTTCAATCTCCCGCAGATGGATGGGCCCACAACATGGATAGATGCTCTTTTTAAGCCATTCGGACAGTTCATGGAAAAGTAAATCTCGTGATTACAAACATGAATGTTTTTCGATACGTTCTAACAAAGGAGAAAAATGATGGAGAAAGGCAAAATTTCATCTCTTCAGATGGCAATGTTGATGTATCCTACGATAGTCGCTACCGCCATCCTTTCAGTTCCAAGCATTACCGCTAAATATGCGGCACAAGATCTATGGCTGTCACCTGTTTTTGCGTCTATTATGGGGTTTTTGACAGTCTATATAGCTATTCGTTTGCAAAAGCTTTATCCAAATTTCACCTTTGTCCAAACCATTGAACAGATCATTGGCCGATTCCCGGGAAAAATTATTAGTTTTTTCATATTATTTTTTTATATCCATATAAATGGACAAATCGTCAGAGAGTACGGTGAATTTATTGTCAGCTCTTTTCTGCACAAAACCCCGATTAGTATCATCATGTCTATGATGGTACTCCTATGTGCTTTTGTCGTGTACGGAGGTTTAGAAGTTTTAGGGAGAGTTGCCCAATTACTTTTTCCGATTTTTTTTATACCGCTTATCATTTTAATCTTCTTAATAAGTCCTAACTTTGAACTTGGAAACATACTCCCAATATTAGAGAGAGGAATCTATCCAACACTCAAGGGGGCGATTGTACCTGGTGGATGGTTTACGGAGTTTTTTCTAATCATTTTCATGCTGCCTTTTTTAGCTGATATAAAAAAAGGAATGAAATACGGGATAATAACGGTTTTTGGCGTGATGGTGACGTTAGTTGTGGTGAATCTTATCGTTCTTCTTGTACTCGGTACAACAACAGCCTCTAAGGCTTATCCTCTGATGCTTGCAAGTCGATACATTAGCTTCGCTGACTTTTTCGAAAATTTGGATTCCGTTGTGATGGCCATTTGGATTGTAGGGGCATTTGTTAAAATTTCCGTGATTTATTATGCCGTTGCTTTAGGTACAGCACAATTGCTAAATCTTTCAGACTACCGGCCAATTATTTGGCCAATTGGAATTTTTACTTTAGAATTTAGCTTTTGGTCGTTACCTAACACGATGACCCTTAATTATTTTAACTTGATTTTCCCTTTCTATGGAGCTCTCTTGCAAACCATTATTCCGCTGTTTTTATTAGTCATTGGGGTTATACGGAAAAGAAATAGTAAGGAATTTCATTCAAGCTAATATTTCATAACGATGTAAATGTACTCTTTGAAGCGAGTTGGAAAAGAACACCATCTAAAACGTTTGAACAGTTTTTAGAAAAGCAACTGCTGTAATCTCGTCATGATTTCATTTTCAATAGTATTTAGCAAAGGAGAAAAATGATGGAGAAAGGTAAAATTTCATCCCTCCAGATGGCAATGTTGATGTATCCTACGATAGTCGCTACCGCTATCCTTTCTGTGCCAAGCCTTACCGCCAAATTTGCTCAACAAGATCTATGGCTGTCACCCATTTTGGCGTCTATAATCGGATTTGTGACTGTTTATATAACTGTTAGTTTGCACAAACTTTATCCGGGTCAAACGATTGTCCAATTCAGCGAACACATCATTGGCCGATTTCCGGGAAAAATTCTCGATTTTTTCATTTTGTCTTTTTACCTAATAACCACGGGGGTTGTCGTCAGAGTATACGCAGAATTTATTGTAGGCTCCTTTCTGTTCAAAACCCCGATTAGTTTAATAATCTCTTTAATGGCACTCCTTTGCGCTTTTTCTGTACACGGAGGTTTAGAAGTAGTAGGAAGAGTTGCCCAATTAATTTTTCCGATTTTTGTCATTCCACTCATTATTCTTATCATACTTCTAAGCCGCGATTTTGAAATTAGCAATATACTGCCGATATTAGAGAGAGGAATCATCCCTCCTCTAAAAGGTGCAATCGTGCCATTTGGATGGTTCTCAGAATTTTTTCTGATTATTTTTCTTCTTCCTTTTTTAGCAGATATGAAAAAAGGAATGAAATACGGGATAATGACTGTTTTTGTCGTAATGGTGACATTAGTTGGCGTTAATCTTATTGTTCTTTTTGTATTAGGTACAACTATAGATTCTAAGGTTTACCCTCTGATGGTAGCAAGTCGATACATTAGTCTTGCTGATTTCTTCGAAAATTTGGAGTCTGTTGTTATGGCTTTATGGATTGTAGGGGCATTCGTCAAAATCTCTATGTTATACTATGTCGTTGCTTTAGGTACTGCCCAATGGCTTAATCTTACGGATTACCGGCCTATTATATGGCCCATAGGAATTTTAATTGTAGAATTTAGCTTTTGGTCATTGCCTAATACAATGGAATATAGCCGTTATACTGTAAAGGGATTCCCTTTTTATGCAATCCTTATACAAACTATTATCCCTCTGTTTTTACTAATAATTGCTGTTCTGCGGAAAAGAAAGAGAAAACCATTAGATTCTAGCAAAAATATATAATAGCATGGCTGATTTTCTTAATTGATCCATATTAGCTCGCCCGCCTTCTTTTGTAATAAAGAAAGACCTTCTTAACCAAGTTAGGAAGGTCTCTAAGTTAAAAGCTAAAACTAAAAACTTCTATTATTTTTATTCTTGAAAAATTATTTGTTACCACTGCTTTTTATCTGCCTCTAATATTAGATTGGTTAAAATCTTTGCACCGTAAATTAGTGCTTCCTGATTAAATGTCATTTTTGGATGATGAAGCCCAGGCTGGAGATCACATCCTAAGCCAATCATCGTAGCTGCAATGTCTGGTTTTTTCAATGTATAAAAATGGAAATCCTCTGCCCCTGGAGAATGGCAAGCTTGTTCGAAATTATCTTCGCCAAGGATGGAAATAATAGCATGCTTTCCAAGTTCAATTGCTTTTGAATTTTCTACTGCAGCTGGTGAATACTCTACAAGTTTTGATTCAATCTCTGTTTCAGTAAGTGCAGCCATTTTTTGCATAGTATGTTCTGCTTTATTAATTAGCTTTGTCATCGTTTCATTCGTCTCAGCTCTTAGATCAAATGTAAATTGAACAGTTTCTGGAATTGAATTAGATGCTTCTCCACCGTGAAGCTCTGTTATTTTTATAGAATATTTGTGATTATCTTTTAATCGGATTTGTCGAATTGCCTGAATTAACATAGCAGCTGCTTCAATCGGGTTATTCCCTTCCTCAGGTCTTGCTGCATGTGCTTGCACACCTTTAATGACACCTTTAATCGTTGCTGAAGATCCATGAAGAATGACGGGTGCGGCCTTTTGGAAAGGAATTTCAATTAATGGGCGTAAATGAATCCCGCCAAGGAATTTGACATTTTTCAAAGCCCCTTCTTCAATCATTTTCAGAGCACCTTCTGCTTTTTCCTCGGCAGGCTGGAAAATAAAACGGATAGTGTGTTTAAAGCGTTGCCCTGATTTAGCTAAGACAAGTGCCGTATAGAGGGCCATTGTACTGTGTCCATCATGCCCACATGAATGATTTGCACGAACCTCCCCATCTACCTCCTGGACTAATGCGTCCATGTCTGCACGAAGGGCGATGACATCCTTTGATTCCCCTTGAATCTCGGTGACTAAACCAAAATGGTCTTGATACGTTTTAACCTTTAACCCTGCATTTATTAGCTTTTCACGAATATATGATGAGGTTTTTTCCTCTTGCCAGCTTGGCTCAGCAAGCTGATGAAGTTCTTGATAGGTTTGGAGAATTTCTTCGCGATTTTGTTCAATCAACTGAATAGGATCTTGCCTCATTATGTAAATCTCCTTTTTTAGCTTAAATTGAAATATTCAATCATTATACACTAAATTTATTTAAGAATGGGCATTTTTCAATATAAAGCTGTCTATCTTATACTTTTATAGATTGGAGTGATAAAATGGTAATAGTACCATACAAAGGAGTTGTTGAGATTGAAAAGTGAAATAATTAAAAGATTTACTACATATGTGAAAATTGATACGCAATCTAATGAAGCGAATGAAACATGCCCTTCCACACAAGGTCAGCTAACCTTGGCGAATTTATTAGTCGAAGAATTAAAGTCAATCGGAATGGAAGAAGTATCAATTGATGAGAATGGGTATGTAATGGCGACTTTACCCGCCAATACAGAAAAGTCAGTGCCTACAATTGGATTTTTGGCTCATCTGGATACAGCAACTGATTTTACAGGTGCAAATGTCAAACCGCAAATTCACGAAGATTATGATGGTAATGATATTATCTTAAATAAAGATTTACAAATTGTTCTCTCACCAAAGGATTTTCCAAGCTTAAACCAATATAAAGGCCATACTTTAATTACAACAGATGGAACCACTCTTCTTGGTGCTGATAATAAGGCGGGAATTGCTGAGATTATGACGGCAATGGAATACTTCATTCAACATCCCGAAATAAAGCACGGCAAAATAAGAGTGGCTTTTACCCCTGATGAGGAAATTGGCAGAGGGCCTCATAAATTTGATGTGGCGGCCTTCAATGCAAAATATGCATATACAGTAGACGGAGGACCTCTTGGGGAACTCGAGTATGAAAGCTTCAATGCTGCTGCTGCAAAAGTTACCATTAAAGGAAATAATATTCACCCTGGAACTGCTAAAGGGAAAATGGTGAATTCAACAAAAATAGCGATACAATTCAACTCGAAGCTTCCTGTTAATGAGGCTCCTGAATTTACTGATGGGTATGAGGGTTTCTACCATCTTCTTTCTTTTAATGGAGATGTGGAAGAAACAAAGCTAAGTTACATCATACGTGATTTTGATAAGGATAAATTCAATGCTAGAAAAGCAAAAATGGAAGCCATTGTTCAGGAGCTCAAGCAAAAATATGGACAAGACAAAATCCTTCTTGAAATGAAGGATCAGTATTATAATATGAAGGAAAAAATCGAACCTGTTAAAGAAATCGTTGATATTGCACACGAGGCAATGGAAATGCTGGATATTGCCCCAATTGTAAAACCAATCCGCGGCGGCACTGATGGCTCACAGCTTTCCTATATGGGACTGCCAACTCCAAATATTTTTACTGGCGGCGAAAACTATCACGGTAAATTTGAGTATATTTCCGTTGATAATATGGAAAAGGCAGTAAATACGATTGTGAATATTATTAAGCTGTTTGAGGAAAAGGGAGAAAATTTATAGAAAAATAAAATGAAGCTGCTAACCGTGATGGTTTTGGCAGCTTCATTTTTTTATTATGCCTTAGTATGCTAATGCATACAAAGCTTTAATATGTGAATAGTAGCGAACATTACTTGCTTCCTTCATGATAGACGCAGGCAGTCCTTTAAGTGAAGTTTCGTTAGCACCGATTGTTGCTACAGCATCTTTACGGCCAAGGCTTGCAAGAGTACCTGAATTTACTGGTGCAAATGTATCAAATGTCTTGTCTTTAAGAAGTGCGAATAAATTATAACCAACAAGTTCTCCCATTTGCCATGCATTTTGTGCGGTTGGCGCATATGGACGACCGCCTTCTGCTGGGAAGGCAACTGCACTGTCTCCAACAACAAATACATCAGGATGAGAAGATGATTGAAGATTTTCATTAACAGTTGCACGACCGCGATCACATGCAAGACCAGATTGTTCAACAATCGGAAGTGCTTGGATTCCGCCTGTCCATACAAATGTATTGGCAACAATTTTTGATCCGTCTTTAAGGTCGATCTCATTTCCATTTACATTCGTTACAGGAAGACCTGTCAAGAATTCTACACCACGAGCTTCAAGACTTGCAGTAGCACGTTCGATTAAGTGATCAGGTAAAACCGGAAGAATTTTTGGACCAGCTTCAACAAGCTTGATTTTCAATTCTTTCGGATCTACTCCATATTTTTTTGCGATTTTTGGCATATTATCAACGATTTCACCAACTAGCTCAACGCCAGTTAATCCGCCGCCGCCAATAACAATCGTTGCATCTGCTTCATTTCGAGTTTTGCTGTATTCTTCAATTTTTCCAACAATATGATTGTAAATGTTATTAGCATCTTCGACTGATTTTAATACCATGCTGTTTTCCTCTAGTCCTGGAATACCAAAGTAACCAGTTTTGCTTCCTAGAGCAACAACAAGTACGTCATATTTTAATGTGGAACCATCATCAAGCTTTACTGCCTTTTCGTCAACAGAGAATGAGTCAACCTTAGCAATTTTCAAGTTAATATCTTTGCCTTTGAAAACCTTTTCTAACGGCATAGAAATAGCCTTTTCTGCAATTGTTCCCCCTGCAAGACGGTGCAGCTCAGTAATAATTTGGTGTGTTGGATATTGATTTACTACAGTAACATAGGCTTCTTCACTATTTAAGTATTTGCGAACAGTTAAAGCTGAAAGAACTCCGCCATAACCTGCCCCTAAGATCACAATATGTTTTGACATGTATCATCCCGTCCTTACTAGTTGTATTAAAAGAACTTATCTTTGTTGGCTATTCTTTTCTCCAGAGATTTGAAGATAAGCATTAACGAAACGGAAAAGCTTTTGGGCTTGAGGGTCTTTCAGCATTTTTAATACGCCAAATAAACCGATCACTTCATGGCTTTCATCCGCACGATCTTTTGCTTCAATAGCAGTAGCTGCAATACTTTTAACAGTGTCCTTAACTGGACCTGCCATTTCAGCGATTGCACTTACTGTATCATTCTTTAATACATCATCAGTTGCCACTGATTGAGCGAAGTCATATGATTTGTTTAAAATATTTACTAGCTCTGTTAGCTTTGGCAGCTGCTCTACTAATGTTGTTAAGGATTCCTGTACCTCAGGTTTTAAAAGCTGATCAAGAATATCAAGTTTCTCTTGATACGACACATGCTCTTGTTCAGGTTTTGGTTGTGTAAGCGTTGCAGTCATGTTCACTACCCCTTTACAAAATAAATATTTTTACTATCAACTGAAGGAAATTTATGTCTTGTGTGATTTTTCACAAAGGCAATTAAAAACATCTTAAAATACTATTAAATAGTTATCCTGTTACTAAACAACTATTTATGTAAGCCCTTCAATCATCACAAAACTACTATACGACTTATTTTGAATAATATCAATTACAATTTTTGAATATATTCATAGCTTAAATGTTATTTACAGGTGGAATATGAATAAAGTTAAAGGCTGCATTCCTCAAAATGGAATATCAGTCCCCTATAC
>NZ_JBALPC010000103.1:0-16721 GCF_036965225.1 Bacillus sp. JJ1474
TTTACACATTGCGCTAATCGATGTCTGAATTATTTGACAATAGGATATAAAAAGTAAAATTTTATCACTAATTCCCTATAAAGTGTCTATAATCTTTGACAAATCCAATGGCATAAAACGATATAGATGTACTAAGAAAGTCACGCTTTAACAAAATTTATACTAGTAATTATTTTCCGAAGATTATATACTTTCAGACATACACTAGTTTTTCTATCATTCACAATTCCTCACACACATCATCGAAGTAGTAAAGAAAGGGCTAAATCATAACATCTTAGCATTCCTCACACAAATGAGCAGTAAGCTTTCCCTTTTCTTTGAAGTAAGAAACTAGTTTTAAAGGAGGTGAAAGTTCGTTTCTATCCTTATTTGTAAAATCATTTAGCCAAAAATCAGTTGGAAAAGAAAAAAATAAAAGGGGTGTTTCATTTGAAAAAGTATTCCATGATAGCAATCGGTCTATTGCTCGTCCTCTCTATTTTCCTAAGTGCATGTTCTAGTGAAGGCAGTTCTGGTGGAGGAAAAAGCAATTCCGAAGAAATTTTAGTTGGTGTCCTCTTGCCGGTAACAGGAAATAATGCAACTGACGGAAAAGACATGTTAAACGCTATGCAAATGGCAGCAGAGAAAATAAATAATGATGGCGGAGTTAATGGAAAAAAATTAAAGCTTGAAGTGGCTGACGATGCCTGTGATCCTCAAATGGCCACAACAGCTGCTAATAAGCTTGTTTCCATGAAAGTAACTGCAGTTGTTGGAGGTTATTGTTCTGGATCTACATTGCCAGCATCAGGTGTTTTCAATAACGCTAAAATCCCTATGATTGTTGCAGCAGCTAATTCATCAGAATTACCAGCACAGGGCTATGAGAGCCTATTTCTAATTAATGGTTTAGTTCCAGACCAGGCCAAATCAGGGGCTGACTATTTCAAGGACAAAGGCGCTAATAACATTGTCATCATTCATGATAACTCAGCTTATGCAAAAAACTTAGCTGATTTTGCTCAGAAATCTGTTGAAGAAAATGGCGGTAAGGTCATTGGCTTCGAAGCTATTAATCCTGAAGAAAAAGATTTTGGCTCATTAATGACTAAACTAAAATCGCTAAACCCTGATGGAACATATTTTACAGGTTATTATGCAGCGGGCGGGCTGATGATGAAACAATTCAAGGAAAAAGGCGTTTCAGGATTTTTTATGGTTGGTGATGGCAGTTATTCCCCAGATATTATTGATATTGCAGGGGCAGATAATGCGGAAGGTTTATTAGTGACAGCCACTCCTACAGCAAACTTCATTCCTGGAGCAGATGAATTTGTAAAAGAATATAAGAGTAAGCATAAAGATTTATCTCCTGGTCCATTCTCTGCCCTTTCATACAACGGTATGAATCTATTGGCAGATGCCTTGATAAGAGCAAATTCAACAAGCAGTGAAGACATTACAAAGGCTTTAAAGGATACAAAAGCCTTCGAGGGTATTGGTCAGACGATTGAGTTTAATGACCAAAACTCTCTGAATCAATCAAACTTCCACGTTATGAAAGTAGTAAGTGGAGATTTCACTTTAGAAAAATAAGTAAAAATCACTGGAACGTTTAAACCTCAGGTCAAGCGTTTCACATTCCTCTTATATGCACTGGGCTGTCTTATACATAACAAGGGCCGACAATTAAATGTTTATCGTTAGTGTTAAGCATTGCAACGGTCGCCCCTTGTAGGACAGCACTAAATTCACTTCAAGCTTCCGCCAAATTTACGCACAGAGGAGAGTCGAAATAATAATGGATATATTCTTACAAATACTGATTGACGGATTAGTAATAGGTGCCTTTTATAGTTTAGTTGCTTTAGGATATACGATGGTATACGGAATTATTAAGCTGCTAAACTTTGCCCATGGTGATCTTTATATGATGGGTGCCTTCATCGGGTTTACCCTGCTCTCTTTATTTACGGGTGATGGCGGGTTTAATACTGGAATATTAGGTATTGGCATTGTATTCATTGGTACGATGGTGATAGTTGGACTGCTAGGGATGGGTGTTGAGAGAATTGCCTATCGGCCGCTGTTGCTTGCCCCTAGGCTATCAATATTAATTACGGCAATTGGTGTGTCTTTATCATTAGAATATACATCAATGATAGGATGGGGTGCTTCTTACAAGGTATACCCTATAAAACTGCCAAATGATGGACTTCAGTTTTTAGGAGCTCAGATCTCTTTTGCTCAGATAGGGATGATTGTACTTTCCGCACTATTAATGCTTGGTCTTCGCTTATTTATTGATAAAACTATTTACGGTAAGGCGATGCGTGCCATTGCTTTAGATCAAACAGCTTGCAGCTTAATGGGCGTTAACGTACACCGAATAATTGCCCTTACATTTTTTATTGGGGCATTCTTGGCTGCCGGGGCTGGACTCATGTCAGGCATCTACTATGGAACGATTAACTTTATGATGGGATTTGTCATTGGCCTTAAGGCCTTTACAGCAGCAGTTCTAGGTGGAATTGGAAATATAACTGGGGCTATGCTTGGAGGTCTAGTTCTTGGGATTATCGAAGCTTTCGGCACCTTTTACCTTGGCGGATCGTGGAAAGATGTACTTGCCTTCGGAATTCTCATCCTATTCTTAGTATTTAAGCCTACAGGCATACTAGGAGCAAAAGAAATGGAGAGGATGTAAAGATGAAAAAGTATAAGAAACAATCCCTTCTGCTTGCCATCATCGCCTTATTCATTCTTCCATTTTTCTTGAATAGTTATTGGTTAGATGTCTTAACCCTTGTACTTTTTTATGTTGTTCTTACTCAAGGATTGAATATAGTAGTCGGATATACCGGCCTGCTTGATTTAGGCTATGCAGCGTTTTTTGCTGTTGGAGCCTATACAACTGCCATACTGATGACCACTTATCATTGGTCCTTCTGGCTGACTCTTCCTGTCTCGTTCCTTTGCGCAGTTATCGCAGGTGTCGTTGTTGGAACTCCGACTCTCCGTTTAAGAAGTGATTATTTAGCCATCGTTACCCTCGGATTCGGTGAAATTGTAAAAATATTAGCTACCAATTTAGAAATTACTGGGTCTGCCTCTGGAATTTACGGTATTCCTCGTCCAGCCATTGGCAGCTATATTTTGTCATCACAAAAGGACTTTTATTATTTAATATTAGTTGTCGCCATCCTCTCCATCATTGCTGTTTACAGATTAGGGCGTTCAAGGATCGGACGGGCATGGATTTATATTCGTGAGGATGAGGATGCCGCAGAAGCTATGGGTATTAATCGAATTCGGCTGAAATTGCTTTCGTATGCATCTGGAGCTGTTATCGGAAGCTTTGCCGGTTCTATCTTCGCTGTCAAAATGAGTGCAATTGCCCCTTTAAGCTTTAGCTTTTTACAATCAGTTATGATTCTTCTTGCCGTTGTATTAGGAGGACTTGGAAGTATTCCAGGTGTTGTGATTGGTGCTGTATTAGTCATCGTTCTTCCAGAGCTTCTGCGTGGCGTAGATGACTGGCGCTATTTAATATTTGGGGTTTCCTTAGTGGCTATGATGATCTTCCGTCCGCAAGGAATTTGGCCATCTAAAAACGGAACCGAGGATGTGGCAGATATAGACGAGGATGAAAAAACGAATGACCCAAAACATACCATATCTATTTAGTCTTACTTCGAAAGAGAGGGGATTCAAATGTCTCTATTAACTGTAAAAGATTTAAAGCTGCAGTTTGGAGGATTACTTGCTGTAAATGATTTATCCTTTACTGTTGAAAAAAACTCCATTTCCAGTATTATCGGACCGAACGGAGCTGGAAAAACTTCAGTATTTAATATGATTACTGGCTTTTACCGGCCGACTAGCGGAGATATTAGTTTGGACGGGACAAGCTTAATCAATAGGAAGCCCAGTCAAATAACGGCTTTAGGAATGGCCCGGACATTTCAGAACCTTCGTTTGTTTCCAAACTTATCTGTGTTGGATAATGTAAAGTCTGGTATGCATTGCCGTACAAAACAGGCCGTTTGGGGTGCCTTGTTTCAAACAAAAAGCCAAAAAGAAGAAGAAAGATTAATAGAGCAGGTTGCTCTGGATTGCATTGAATTTGTAGGAATCACTAAGTATATGAAAAGATCAGCAAAAAATCTCCCTTATGGGGCCCAACGCTATTTAGAGATTGCCCGAGCACTGGCCACTCAACCAAAATTATTGCTATTGGATGAGCCGGCTGCTGGGCTCAACTTTGAAGAAAAGCAATATTTAATTCAGCTGATTAGAAGAGTTCGTGACGAATTTAACATTACGGTTTTAATGATTGAGCATGATATGGCATTGATTAAACAAATCTCCGAACATATTACGGTTATTGATTATGGTTGTAAAATTGCAGAAGGCACCCCTGAGGAAGTGCTGAAAAACGAAAAGGTCATTGAAGCATACTTGGGCAAGGAGGAAGTCGTTTGAAGCCTCTACTAAAACTGACGGACGTAAATTCTTACTATGGGAAAATTCATGCACTAAATAATATAAATTTGGAAATTAATGAAGGGGAAATTGTTGCTTTGCTAGGAAGCAATGGAGCAGGCAAAAGTACGACCCTTAAAACGATATCCGGATTGATTAAGCCAAAATCAGGTAATATCGAATGGAATAGTCAGAGTATTGTCGGGGTTCAGCCGCATAAAATTGTCGAATCAGGAATTATTCATGTCCCTGAAGGAAGACGGATCTTTGGCGGCCTCACCGTTACAGAGAATTTAGAGCTAGGCGCCTTTACATACAGAAAGGATAAGAAATGGATAAAAGAAGGAATTGAACGATCTTTTGACCTGTTTCCACGATTAAAGGAACGATCTAAGCAGTTAGCAGGCACACTCAGCGGAGGCGAGCAGCAGATGGTTGCAATCAGCCGCGGTCTAATGGGAAATCCAAAGCTGTTGATGCTTGATGAGCCATCGATGGGGCTTGCTCCCATTATCGTTCAAGAGATTATGAGAATTATCCAGGAAATTAACAAGCAAGGAACGACCATTCTATTAATTGAACAAAATGCAAAAGCTGCTCTTCGTCTTGCCAATAGAGGCTATTTAATTGAAATTGGGAATATTGTTATGCATGATACGGCAGAGGTTTTACGCGAGGATGATAAAATTATTAAAGCGTATTTGGGAGCTTGAGATGGATCTTTAAAACAAAAAAACCAGCACTATGCTGGTTTTTTGCTTTGAAACTTAGCCAATACGAATCAATTCTGTTGGAAATGAAGTTAATAGCTTTCCATTGCCAGCTTCATCAATATAAACATTTTCCTCAATCCGTACTCCGCCATATCCCGGAATATAAATGCCTGGCTCAATCGTAAATAGGAGCCCGCTTTCTACGATTAAATCATTGTTTTCATGGACTGAAGGCTCTTCATGCACATCGATCCCCAAACCATGTCCTACACGGTTATTAAAATATTCCCCATAGCCAGCTTCTTTAATTACATTGCGGGCAGCAATATCAATTTCCCCAATTCGAATACCCGCTTTACAAGCATTTACGCCTGCTTCTGTGGATTTTCGAACAATATCATAAATTTCTCTCTGTTTCGCAGTTTCCTCACCAATGACAAATGTTCGAGTAATGTCAGAGCAATAGCCATCCACAATAACACCCATATCAATCAGTAAAAAGTCTCCTTGATTGATCGTTTTCTGATCTGGACTTCCATGTGGTAAGGATGCTTTTTCTCCTGATAAAACAATCGTTGAAAATGAAGGACCCGCTGCTCCAAACTTTCTCATAAGAAACTCTAATTCTGCCGTAAAGTCTTGCTCTGTCATACCAGCTTTGACCTTCTTAATTCCTTCAGCCATTACTTTTTCAATCACATGAATGGCAGTCTGAATCTTGCTGCATTCCTCTTGAGACTTTTTCATTCTTTGCTGGGAAATAAAATCTCCAATATTTTTATAGTTTAAATCAGAGAAAAAGAGATTGAGCTGTTCATGATGATATAAAGAAATAACTTTTGTTTCTAAGCCAATTGTATTAACACTTTCACCAATCGTGTCTTTTAATACTTTATATGGATTTACTTCATCAGAAATCGTTACAATCCTCTTTACAAAAGAATCATTTTCTGCAATTTCCCGATCTAAGGCAGGAACAAATAAATATTGATCTCCCTTATTAATATCCATGACTAAAGCCATAAATCTTTCGTGAGGATCAGAATTGAAACCTGTATAATAGAAAACATTTTTCGGATCTTTAATGATCGCTACATCGACATTTTGATTTTCTAAGTATTTCTTTAACTCATTTAATCTACTTTGATATTGTTCTTGCATAAGTTGTCATCCCTTACATTTTATATTATTTCACACAGCTTAGGGCTATAAAATGACTAGCTCCTTCGTTGATGGGGTTAATACTTCTCGACCATTTTCGGTAATTAGGATAACATCCTCTACCCTCGCTCCGCCTAAGCCTTTTAAATAAATACCAGGCTCGACGGTTATTACCATGTTTTCCTCTAATACTTTGTCTTTTAATACAGAGAATAACGGGGCTTCATGAACCTCTATCCCAATTCCATGACCTGTGCCAGTTCCTGATTGTTCATTAAACCCGTGCTTAATAATATTTTCACGCATTAAATAGTCGACCTCTTTGTCAGTCAGCCCCGGACGTAAATGAGCAACGCAATTTTCGAATGAAGTCAGCACAACATCATGAAGGTTTCTTAATTCAGGTACCGGCTCTCCAATTGCAACAACCCTAGAAATATCGGCCCAATAGCCTTCGTAATTGGCCCCAAAATCAATTGTAATCATATCGCCTTTTTCAATAATTTTATCACTTGCACGTCCATGTGGCAAAGAGGAGCGATATCCGGATGCAACAATTGGAGAAAATGATGTAGTTGTGCCGCCATGTTTTTTAATAAATGCTCCAAGTTCTTCTGCTACATCCAGCTCAGACATACCAGCCCGGATAATATTTAGAATATGTAAATACGCTTTGTCAGTAATATCCGCGGCAACACGCAATTTCTTAATTTCGTCTTCCGTTTTAATCATACGAATCTTCTCGACTGCTTCAAAAGTTGGCACTAGTTCAGCAGAGAATAATGTTTCATTTCTACTAAATAGCCCATAAGATAAATGCTCTTGCTCAAAACCGAGCTTACTAATCTTCATTTCATTCGCTTGGACAACAACTTCTTCAAAGATTTTCCCTTTATGGCCTGTATGCCCTGCGTGCAAAACAACTTCAAAGTCCTTTGCTTGATTTTGAGCCTGTTCAAAATAGCGATAATCGGTAATAAGCTTTGCTTCTGTTTCAGTAATAAGAAGTACCCCATTGCTTCCAGTAAAACCAGACATGTACAATCTGTTCACTGGATGAACGATCATCATTCCATCTACACCTAATTCATTAAACTTCTCTCGGAGTCTATTAATTTTATGCATACTTTTTCCCCCTCAAGTTTTAGATTCAATTAAATATTAATGCAATTTTTGTGCCATAAAAAAACGAGAGTAATTTTTAAATTAATAGCTTTGTTTTTCCTTTTAGGTTTTA
Organism: Bacillus sp. JJ1474; assembly: GCF_036965225.1. NCBI lineage: Bacteria > Bacillati > Bacillota > Bacilli > Caryophanales > Bacillaceae > Bacillus > Bacillus sp. JJ1474. Next base: position 7,582 of record NZ_JBALPC010000103.1, read on the forward strand.
TTATTTTTTACACATTCAAAATTTTTTGACAACTTATGTATAACTTTTTAAACACAGTTAAATGAATTGCTCACAATTTTCAGAATCCACTAATCAATTAAAGAAATTATGTACTGGCACAATTCTTGCAATATATTTTTGAATATTCTAAAAAGGGGGAGTCTATTTTGTTAAAACTAAAAACTGCAATAACTGTCATTCTTTCTCTTCTTATCGTTTTAGCCCTCACAGGCTGCTATGGAAAAAGCAATGAAACGAGCAACCCATCATCAACACCAGAAACAAAAGGAACTGAGACTAATCAACCTTCTACACCTGCTACAGAAGAACAAACGTTAAATTTGTATGCCGCAAATGAAATTCCTACATTAAAGACAAATGGAGTGATCGATGGTATTTCAGGCACGATGATGTTAAATCTTTATGAAGGTCTGTACCGAGAGGACCAAGACCAAAAACTCGTACCTGGAATAGCGAAGGATCATGAAATTAGCGATGATGGCAAAACATACACCTTTCATTTACGGGATGATGCAAAATGGAGCAATGGTACGCCAGTAACCGCTCATGATTTTGTATTCGGCTGGCAGAGAGCACTTCACCCAGACACCCTTTCACCTCACTCCTATGAAATGGACAGTATCGTGAACGCAGTAGAAATTCAAAATAAAGACCATGAACTTTATGGTAAAGTAGAAGAACTCGGTGTTAAAGCGATTGATGACTTTACACTTGAAGTTCAATTAGCACATGCGATTCCTTATTTTCTAGATACGTTAAACAATACTCTTTACTACCCGCAAAATGAAGAATTTTTGAATTCGCAAGGCGACAATTATGCATTAGAACCAGAATACTTAATTTATAATGGCCCATTTATTCTTGATTCTTGGAAACATGAAGAAGGATGGGTGCTTAAGAAAAATCCTACCTACTGGGATGCAGGAAATGTAAAGATTGAAACAATTAATTTCAAAGTTGTAAAAGATGTTTCTACTGGTGTAAATCTGTACGATTCTGGTTCTGTCGACATGACAAACTTGTCATCAGAATTTGTTGATCTTTACCAAGGCAATCCAGATCTTCAATCTTTAATAAAAAGGGAAATGTATTTTATCCGCTTTAACCTTCAAAACAAATATTTAAGCAATGTGAATATCCGAAAAGCAATCGATATGGGCTGGAATAAGAAAGAAGCCGCAGAATTGATTCTTAAAAACGGCTCTATCCCTGCTTACTACTTAATTCCGGAAAAAATGGTAACCGTTACAGATGGAAGTGATTTCAGAAGCAAACACGGAAACTTTAATGATGAAGGAATAGAAAAAGCACAAGAATATTGGCAAAAAGGTTTAGAAGAGCTCGGCACTGACAAAGTTGAACTAGAATTTTTAAGCTATGATGACGGCCAGCGCAAGTCCGTAGCAGAATATATTAAGAACCAACTCGAAAAGAACCTACCGGGATTAACTCTCAATATCAACCAACAGCCTAATAAACAAAAGCTTGCGTTAGAAGGCAAACAGGAATATGATATGAGCCATTCCGGCTGGCGCAGCGGGATTGCCGATCCAACTGATTTTATGTCAATTCACCTTTCAGACGGTCCATACAACTGGCAAAGCTATGTAAGTGCTGATTATGACAAGTTAGTGAAAAAGGCTCAGGTAGACTTTACTAATATTGAAGAACGATTTAACAATCTCCAAGATGCTGAACAAATCCTAATTGAAAAAGATGTAGTTATTTCACCGATGTATCAAGCAAGTGAAGCATACCTTTTAAAACCATATGTTAAAGGATTCGTCACCCTTCCAAATACAACGTACAGCTATAAGTGGACGTATATTGAAGGAAAATAATGTGAATGAAACAAAACGCTTGAATATAGGCGTTTTGTTTTTTTTGTAAAAATAAATGAAAAAAAAAACGGGCATACAACTTGGTATGCCTTTCAAAAGAAAAGATAGGGGGTATATATCAATATTAAACAGATAAGCGATTGAAACGGTTTTTTTATAGGATGTTACTTACAAACACCCATTCAATATAAATAAATGACATCATTATATTTAATGCAATTTCTGTACCAAAACTGTGAAAACTTCATTTTATGATTCAATTTTTTTAAAAAAGACTTATGAGTTATTGAGAATCGAAAAAGGGGCATGACATGGATTAGGAAAACCAGTTGAAAAAATCATTGGGGAGCATACGGATATTTTTGCATTTTTGTTTAAACATTTGGAGGTTTAAGAATGACGAAGGAAGTTATATAGAAGTCTTGATGACCTTCAATTTGGAAAATCAAACCCAAACGCTTGAATAAATCTCTAAGCGTTTGGGCTTTTTAATGCTCTACTAAAATTTAGGCCCCTTAAAAAAGTTTAAGGCTTTTGTGAGTTAACGTTACTTGCTCATTAGTTAATAGTAAAGCCAATTTTAAGTGTGCTCAGAAAATCGGCTATCGTAAAGAAATGAGCTTGGTATACAAAGTTATCTCAAACTATCCTAGGGATACGCTTTTTCTATAGTTAGTTAAAATTTTGACATAGATTTTATTTGTTTTCGCTTGTTATTTGTAGCAATTTGATCAATATTGAGTGAAATAGGATCAATTACTACACCATAACATTTCTCAGCTGCATCAAGGCTAACATAACCTCTTTTTACGTCTATAAGAACTTCTTCTGATGTTCGATCCAGCGGGTCACCGTAGCCACCTCCGCCACCAGTTTGAACAGAGAGTATATCCCCTTCCTTTAATGAATATCCGGTTACTTTTTGTATAATTACTTCTTCCTCGGTACCTGGATTAACAACAACTCGGTTATGCAAAGCTGATTGACCTCCAAATAATCCCCAAGGTGGACATTCTGATCGTTCTTGGGTAGTTGTAAATTTAGCATGATGATTGATAATCTTATAATCTCTAAAATGTCCCAATCCTCCCCGATATCTCCCAGGACCCCCTGAATCTTTACGAACTTCATAGCGTTCTATATGAAGTGGGAATTTAGATTCTATAATTTCTACAGGAACGTTTCGAGTGTCTCCGTCAGCTATAGCAATCATAACATTCTCACCATCACGGAATGGATTTGCTCCCCATCCTCCACCTTCAGCTTCCGTATGCAAATATGGAACTCCAGTTCTCGGATCATTACCGAAAATAAATACAGCACACACATCACCGTAATGGGCAGCAGGAATCCGCTCTGGAATGGCTGTTGCCAATGCCTTAAAAATCGTATCGCAGAGAGTCATTAAAACGAGACCATAAACTGCAGAAGGTGCAGGATGTTTTGCATTAAACATACAATTATCAGGTACCTTAAGGATTAACGGTCGGAATGTACCTTCGTTAACTGGACTAAGAGGGCTTGTTACTGCCTTCAAGGCAATCCTAGCTCCAGAAAGTGTGGCAGCGTATCCACAATTTATAGGACCAAGACATTGTTCTGCAGACCCAGTTAAGTCAATTGTCATTTCTCCGCCTTTTATTTGGACAGTGACACATACTTTAGGATTCTTAATTCCAACCCCATCATCATCCATAAAAGCCTCTGCTTTATACTCTCCATCTGGAATAGAAGCTATTGCTAATCTTGTTGCCTTTTCCTCCATTTCGAACATCTCTTGAATGGCTGCTTGAACGGTTTCCAAACCATATCTTTTCACAATTTCAAGCATTCGGCGTTCGCCTGTATGACTAGCAGCAATTTGTGCACGTAAATCTCCCATTACACTATCTGTGAAACGTACATTATCACGTAGAATTTGGTACACATCACGGTTCATGACACCGCTTTTCATCAATTGAATAGAGCGAAGGCGAATCCCCTCCTGGTAAATTTCAGTCGTGTCTGTTGTCCAGCCACCAGGTGAGACAGCACCAATATCCAGCCAGTGAGCCCGACTAGCAGCAAAGCCAATTAAGGTATTAGTCTCTTCTAAGAAAATGGGACTGCAAACAACAACATCATTTAGGTGGGTACCTACCGTGTATGTGTCATTAATTAAATAAACATCCCCTGCTGCCATGTTTTCCTTACCTACATCAGAGATTATTTGCTTAACTGATGGGGGAAGGTTTCCTAAAAATATGGGTAGTCCAGCAGCTTGTGAGACCATGTCACCATTATGGTCAAACAATCCAACACTAAAATCAAGTACCTCATATATTATTGGGTTGTAAGCTGTACGTGCCAGGTTTATCTTCATTTCATCGGCAGCGGCTACAAATCCATTACGTATTACTTCAATTAATATAGGATCTACTTTTTTTATTTCAATACTTATATTTTTCATGCGTTAGTCCTCCTTTCTTGTTAAAAGTAAATTGCCAATTTGATCAATTATTCCCTCGAAATCAGATGTGATAAATGTTGTTGAGCCTTTTTCAAGAACAAGAGCAGGCCCTTTAATTTTGTTATCGGCAAGAAGATTGTCACGATTATATACAGTACATTCCACATATCCATCCGTAGGGTTTAGACAAATTTTAGTTGTTCCTAAGATTGCATTATTTAACGGTTCAGATCCACCATTTGGAACCTTCTTAATTTGAACCTCACCCAGTGAACCAAACGCTGCCAAACGGAGATTGATAATTTCCGTTGGTTCGGATTCAGATGAATGTCCATATGCTTGATCATGAAGTCTATTGAATTCCTCGCGTAGCTTAATCATTCTTTCTACTGTTAATGGACCATTTGGTAAGGGAACTCGAACCGTATATTCTTGCCCAACATAACGCATTTCAGCAGCCCTTTCGAATCGAATTGGTGTATCCGGATCCACTTCTTTTTCTAGAATTGAAATGGACTCCTGTTCCATTTCAGAATATATTTCTTCAAGCTCTAACGGATCGGATAATTCCGTTCTAACTAATCGTGTACGTGCAAAGTCATGGCGAACTTCACTAAGCAACATTCCCAAAGCAGAAAATGTTCCAGGTGCCATTGGTACGATTACTGTTTTAACTCCAAGTTCCTCTGCAACTTCACATGCATGAATTGGGCCCGCCCCACCAAAAGCAAATAATACAAACTCCTTTGGATCTAGTCCACGCTGAACTGTAACAGCACGAATTGCATGAGCCATATTATTGTTGACTATACGAAGTATTCCAGCAGCACCTGTAACAACATCTAGGCTAAGAGGATCTGAAATTCGATGAATGGATTTAATTGAGGCTTCCCTATCCATTTCCATTTTTCCTCCAAGTAAATGACTAGGAATTCGACCAAGAGTAAGATTAGCGTCCGTTACTGTTGGTTCGAAGCCACCCCGACCATAACAGGCTGGTCCAGGTTCAGCACCGGACGATTGAGGACCGACATTTAAGGATCCGGCACGGTCTATATGAGCAATTGATCCCCCTCCAGCACCTATGGAATAGATATCAATCATTGGAACCATCAATGGATGTCGCTCAATTTGTGATTCATTTGTTACTTTTGTCTTTCCCTGGTAGGTAAGGCTGACATCAGTACTCGTCCCACCCATATCAAAGGAAATAACATTATTAAAACCCGCTAGTTTCCCGATATATGCTGAACTTACAGCACCAGCTGCTGGACCCGACATTATGGTATGAACTGGTTTTGCTTTTGCTGAATTAACCGACATTATGCCTCCAGAAGACTGGTTAACAAAAAATGGTCGCTTGTAACCACGCTCCATCAAACCTGATTCAATATTCGATAAATAACTTCCCACTCTATCAGCGATGTAAGCATTTATTACTGTTGTACTTGTCCTTTCATACTCCCTCCACTCTCTCGCTAACTGATGAGAAAGAGAGACTTGAGAATCTGGGTATACCTCCGATAAGATTTCCCCAATCAAAAGTTCGTGAACAGGGTTGTTATATGCGTGTAGAAGACATACAGCTATAGCTTTAATCCCTTCTTTTTTGAAGTATTCAGCTGCTTTTACTACATCTTCCTTGTTTAATGCGGAAATAACATTACCATTTGAGTCTAAGCGCTCATTTACCTCCACTCTGTATTCCCTTTGAACTAGAGGCTCAGGCTTTTTATAATATAAATCATACATTTCTATCCGATTAACCCTACCGATTTCATAAACATCACGAAATCCTTTTGTTGTAATAATTCCAGTACGTACTCCTTTTTTCTCCAAGAAGCAATTTAAACCTACCGTTGTCCCATGTACTACCATTGAAGTTTCAGTTAAATCGATGTTAGCCAGTTCAAATCCGTTTCTAATTCCTTCCCAAAGGTTTCTTGGAGTTGTAGGTGTTTTTTCTAACGTGATATGCCCTGAATCTTGATCTAAAATAACAAAATCAGTAAATGTCCCACCGATGTCTACTCCGACTCGATACTTGGTATTAGTTGTCAATGTATTTCTCGCCTCCTATTTTGACTGCACAATGGATTATTGTGTTAGCTATATCATCCCATACTTTCTAAATAATCAGAATATTTAATGAGTACAAATTTTTAGGTCATTTTTTGTTTGTTGGAAACAAATTAACGAAAATCTGAACTCATAGAGAGTGGAATTGTACAAATAATGAACGGCAAAAAAGAAAAAAGATCCAGTTTGCCTTTACTGAGTCTTTTTTCATTGAGGATGAGAAAATAATATTAAGCTATATTAATATAACGTTACTCTTCTAATTATTATAATAATTTTTGTGCCTTTAATGCTAAGTGGAAGTTTAATTTTTGTTCAGGTTCCTTAAATGGATTAAAACCTAAAATTTCTTTAATTTTTTCAATCCGGTATTTAACTGTATTGGGATGAACAAAAAGCATCTTTCCAGTTTCGGTAAAACTCTCATTCACGTCTAAATATAATTCTACGGTTTTTACTAAATCCAATTGATGTTTATTATCGTATTGATTGAGTTGGGCAAGAAAATCTGATGTAAAATCTTCTAAAATGTAATTTGGAAGTTGTTCAATTATTTCATAGATACCTAGTTCATATATAGCTGTAATTTTATTAGTTCCATACATTCTTTCTCCAATATTTATGGATCTTATTGCATCTCTATGGCTTTTTCCCAATCCTAAAGGGGAAGCATAATAATTACCTATTCCGATAGATACCTTCATTTCCTTAAACTCAAAATCCAGTTCTTCCTTTAGTAAAAAAGATATTTTATTAGCTTTGTCTCTAGCGAACTGCACTTCTGGATTTTTATCAAAATGGATTAAAAGAATAATTGAGTTTCCTTTTATCAGACAAATAGTATGAGGACATAGCAGTTCAATTTTAGGTCGTATACGAGAGCGAATGTGTTTTTCTATTATGAAATCTCCCTTATTATTAGAATGCTCATCTCCTTCTTGGGAAAGCTTTGCGACCAAGACCATATGTTTTTTTGCTAGGTTTAGTCCAACTAATTGCCCCTTATTGTATAGTTCTTCTTCGTTAAAAAACTTATCATTAAATAACTCCGTAAGAAAGTCACTTCGAAGACGGTCTTCAGTTTCAGTTACTGCCCTTTGTTTTGCAATTTCTAATGCAAGTGCTGTTGCTGCGTGTGATAAGGCAATAAAATCTAACTCTCGCAAAGTTTCTTTTAATTCCCAAGTAAAGATGTATCCAAATGGATTGCTTTTCGCTCCAGCTGGGACAGATACTTGATGAAAACTCTCACCTTCAATTTCTAGTTGACCTGTATAATAGTCTCTTTCATGATGATGTTTTCTAATTGAATTTTTCAAATGTGAAAAATTTCCGTTATTTATAATCCCTTCAACTTGTAGGCATTTTTGTAAAAAGTCTTCATCATCCGGTGAATTTGAACCTATTGCTAAAATATCAAAAGTGTCATTTATTATTAAAATAGGCTTCTTAATTAATTCTGATAGAGTTAAAGCAATTTTTTTTACATCTCCTCCCTGCAGGATAACCTTAGTTAGTTCACGATTTATTTCTTCCGATCTTTTAAGAATTTGAGATTGATAATTGAGTATAGTGCCCAAAACTGTAGAAAAAACTGTCGAATAGTTCATGGATGGAGGGAGTAATATTAAGGGTAAACCATAAGTGTTTGCTGCATTTATTAGTTTGACATTTATTTGAGGGCCTGTGATCATAGGATGAATTCCTAATGCTGCTACTCCAAAATCGGAGAACTTTTTTATTGTTTCTACTTGCCCTTCATAATTATTGCTCAAGCTATGAAACGTAGTTAATATAAATTCCCCGCCAGCAACAAATTGATCAAACTTATTAGGTATTTCTAATACACTTACACTTTTTATTGTTTTATTTAATCCCCTATGGCCAGCAATTAAACAAAGATTTTCAAGTGATTCCATACTTAGCATTTCTTTCACTGTGAACCTCATAACCACACCACCTAATTTTAAAAAGAAGAACTTGCTACACGCAAGTTCTTCCATAAACTCAAATTAAACTACTTTTAGTGACTTTATGAGATTAATCCTTAAAATCTAGTGCTATTCTAGTATCTTCCCTTCCGTTTCCGGAATGAACAGTATGGTGATCATTGTTACCACAACAAACGCCTCTATGAATGAAACGGTTGCCCCAAATGTCCATCCCATTCCAATGACAAAACCGATTATCGATGGGGCAAAAGTATTTGCCCAGCGCTGTGATGCTGCTCCGAAGCTATAGCCAGCACCGCGGACATTTGTCGGATAAACTTCGCCAAACCATGTATTCCACACAGCCCATGCCCCTTGATTAAAGAATGAAAGAAGAAAGTTAAATGCATATAGCTCAACCATATTGGATGAAAAGGCGAATAAGAAACCACTGATGGCTGCACCAGTTACAAATAGGAACAATATCTTTTTTCTGCCAAACCTAGCAGTAAGATGGGAAGCAGCCATATAACCTGGTATCTGCATAATGGAAGTTAAAGCAAGGAATCCTAAGCTTTGTGACATGGATAACCCTTTTTCCATTAACAATGTCGGAATCCATGTATACAATCCCCAATAACCAAATGCAAGAGTAAAGTTTACAATTGTTTGCAATGAGGTTAACTTTAGCCATTTCCCTCTAAAAATCTCAAAATAGTTGGCTTGTTTTACATTTAAAACTTCTAAATTCGTATTTTGATCTAGATTGATTTGATCCTTACTTAAAAATTTAATGACCGCTTTCGCTTCCTCCTGGCG
>NZ_JBALPC010000104.1:0-6126 GCF_036965225.1 Bacillus sp. JJ1474
GTTAATCTGCGATAATTTTACTTACTACACTCATCTTTATAGATGGGTGTTTTTTTTTGTAAATTTTTTGCCGAGCTGTGTTATTTTCAATCATAAAAAAATTATCATTCTCATAAAGTGTAAATGACATAGTGATTAAACGTGAAGGGTATGAAAGGAGGAGTCGCTTTGTCTCAAGGAAACCCATCGTCTTTACGATTTTCTTTAGAGGAATCTGTATGGTTTCAAAAAGGACAGGAAGTATCTGAATTAATTTCAATTTCACTTGATCCCGATATTCTTATTCAAGAAAATGATCAATATGTAACGATTCAAGGAGCACTCGAGTTATCAGGTGAATATAAACGGTACGAGACAGCAGAAATAGAATATGAGGATACCTTTACAGCTCCGAAATTTATTCAAGTAGTAGAAGAAAGAGATGAAGGAGTATGTGAATTCACTCACTTCTTCCCAGTAGACATAACGATACCAAGAAATAGAATTGAAAGTGTTCATAATATTGATGTATTAGTCGAATCTTTTGATTATGTTTTTCCTGAAAGAAGCTGTATGAAGTTAACAGCGAATTTGACGATCTCAGGTTTGTACGGGGAACAGCAGCATGCTCCCCAAAGAACAGACGTTGAGGATAAGGAGCCTGCTTATCATATAGAAGTAGCAACGCCTGAATTAAACTGGGATATAGAGGATGAAACAGTTGAGGATAGAGAGCCTTTCACAGAAAAGGAAGACAAAACGATCTTTGTTCCATTTGAGGCTGAAGCGAAAAAACAGCCTGAAGTGGCAGTAAGGAATGAGAAAGTTCAGTTAGAGGCTGTTGAGGAAAAGATTGAAATACTGCCGGAGGTCTCATTTTCGGCACAAAGAGGTGAACAAAAACCTCCTTCCGCTGAAGAAATCTATTCAATGCCGAATTTGGAAGAAAGTACTCTTCAGGTAGTCGAAATAGAAATTGATCAGGAATCCAGCAGTGACGAATCTTCTGATCATTTAGCCAAAAAAGCTGCTGCCGAAAAAGAAGTAGCAGATAAAAAGAAGAAAAAGCCAACGAAAAAGAAAAGCATGTCTTTAACTGAATTTTTTGCGCGGAAGTCAGAGGACGATGTTGCTAGGCTAAAGGTGTGTATCGTTCAGCTAGGTGATACGATCGATATCATTGCCGAAAGATATGAAATTCCTGTTCAACGGTTACTCAGTGTGAATCATTTGGAAATTAGTCAGGATATATATGAGGGGCAGGTCCTTTATATCCCAGTTGCTGTTGCCCACAAATAATTTCTAAATAATAGGCTGGGCAGGTAACTATTCACCTGCTCAGTTTTTCTATTTGTCTAGCTCAAGCACTTTGGCGTATACGCTTTTTTATAAAGGCAGGTGATTCTTATGAAAGAGAAGAATCGATTACAGAACGTATATCCGATATTAAAACATTATGCAATTGAACCGCATTTTGTCGAAGAAATGGGTAGGATTCAAAAAATCTATTCAAATAAAGGTGTGTTTGCCTTAAAAAAAATTGATCCTAGAGATGGGGGAGATTTTGTCAAGCACATCCAAAATCTATATCAAAAGGGCTATAATCGAATCGTGCCTGTCTTTCCAACATTAGATGGAAGGTATGCTGTATTACATGAAAATGAACTTTACTACCTCATGCCCTGGATGATGAATGAAGCAAAAGAATTAAGCCATGAACGCAACCATCAGCTCTTTCGTGAACTTGCAAGACTTCATACTTTATCAGCATCTGAATTAAAGATTAGTAAAGAAGACAGAACCGAACATTTTGAAAAAACACTGTTAGAAAGGGAAAAGGAACAGGAGTTTTTGGAAGGATTTATGGAAGCTTGTGAACAAAGAGACTATTTGTCCCCCTTTGAATTAATGTTTGTTCTTTCCTATAACGAAATGCAACAGGCTTTAGATTTTTCTATTAAAAAGCTTAAAGAGTGGCATGAAAAAACGAAGGATCATGATAAGGCCCGAATTGTAACCGTTCATGGGAAAATCTCAGCAGACCATTTTTTATATGATGACAAAGGCTATGGTTATTTCACAAACTTTGAACGTGCTAAGCAAGGTTCCCCCCTACATGACCTGCTGCCCTATTTGTCACGAACGTTGAAAACCTATCCAAAGAGATCAGAGGAATGTATTGAGTGGATTTATACGTATTTGAAATACTTCCCTTTAAAAGAGGATGAATTGCTGCTGTTTCAAAGCTATTTTGCCCATCCAGGTGCGGTTATTCGTGCAGCCGAGAAATATTACAAAAATCCTTATAGCCATCATGAACGAAAGATTCTTCTGCACTATCAAAGACAATACTGGCAGATTAAAAATACAGAATATGTATTGATGAGGATGGAAGAGATCGAGAGACAAAAACAGGAGGCAAAAGCGCAGGCAGAGGCAGCAGCAGCAGCAAAACAAGAAGGAGCCCAAAATTAAATAGATTTTGGGCCCTATAATAGCTCAAGGCGTAGAGCGACAGCAATTAAAATTAAGACAGCAAGGAAAAGCACGTCAAAGGTAGTTGGAAAAATAATGACTCGTATTCCTTGAAAGCAGCAAAATGGAATAATAAACTGGGAGCAAGCCCCTCTAATTGTTTTTAACCACGGCGGCAGTGTATAAGGATTATACTTTCTTCTCATTTACATGCCCCTTTCCAACTTTTCTCATTTCATATTATGTGTCATCCCCAATGATCGTGCTTTAAATTTGGAACAATCTGAACCGCTCAAATGAAAAATTGATCATGCTTTAAGGCACCAATGGTGTCCATTTGTATAATATATTGATTAAAAGGGAATAATGATTGACGTCAATCCTATTTATTAGGTACTATATTGAATATAATAAATGAACAGCGTGGATAGGGAAGAGTACGATGGCTGATTGCTTTTAGAGAGGAAAACTATTAGCTGAAAGGTTTTCTAAGCAGTTCCGTTGGAAGGTCGCCCTTGAGCTTCTTTCGCGAAAGGATGCAAATTCGAGTAGTGAGAGACGGGAAATCCGTTATCTAGTTAAGAGTCAATCAATTTTTTAGATTGCAGGCGCGTTTCGGTAAGGTCGCCACTGCTTTTCTATTGTTGATTGAAAAAAAGGTGGTACCGCGAAGCAAACTCCATTCGTCCTTTTACGGCGAATGGGGTTTTTTGTTTTTTTAGGATAATTGATGTAATCGAAAGGAATGAATGAGATGGAAACGAAGGAATTAACGATGCCGACCAAATATGACCCTCAATCAATTGAACAGGGACGCTATGAATGGTGGCTAAAGGGGAAATTTTTCGAGGCAAAGGACGATGCGAATAAAGAGCCGTATACGATCGTTATTCCGCCTCCAAACGTTACAGGAAGGCTTCATTTAGGTCACGCATGGGATACGACTCTTCAAGACATTTTGACACGCATGAAGCGAATGCAGGGCTATGATGTTTTATGGCTGCCAGGGATGGACCACGCGGGGATTGCTACTCAGGCAAAAGTAGAGGAAAAGCTTCGCAGTGAAGGAAAAAGCCGTTATGACTTAGGCCGTGAAAAATTTGTAGAAGAAACCTGGAAATGGAAAGAGGAATACGCTAGCCATATCCGCCAGCAATGGTCTAAGCTTGGACTGGGCCTAGATTATTCCCGTGAGCGTTTTACACTTGATGAAGGCTTATCAAAGGCCGTTCGTGAAGTATTTGTCAGCTTATATAATAAAGGGTTAATTTACCGGGGCGAATATATTATCAACTGGGACCCTTCTACCAAAACAGCTTTATCAGATATCGAGGTTATCCATAAGGATGTTCAGGGTGCATTTTACCATATGAGATACCCACTTACTGATGGCACAGGACATATTGAAATTGCAACAACACGTCCTGAAACGATGTTAGGTGATACAGCAGTAGCTGTTCATCCTGAAGATGATCGTTATAAGCACTTAATTGGGAAAACAGTTAAGCTTCCGATTGTTGGACGTGAGATTCCAATTGTTGGCGATGATTATGTTGATATGGAATTTGGTTCAGGAGCAGTAAAAATTACGCCGGCACATGACCCTAATGACTTTGAAATCGGAAATCGCCATAATCTTGAACGAGTTCTTGTTATGAATGAAGACGGCACAATGAATGAAAAAGCCGGAAAGTATAAGGATATGGACCGTTTCGAATGCCGTAAGCAAATTGTTAAAGATCTGCAGGAGCAAGGGGTATTATTCAAAATTGAAGAGCATATGCATTCAGTTGGCCACTCTGAGCGCAGCGGTGCTGTTGTCGAGCCATATTTATCAACTCAATGGTTCGTAAAAATGCAGCCATTAGCAGATAAGGCCGTAGCCCTACAATCAAAGGAAGAAAAAGTAAATTTCGTTCCGGATAGATTTGAAAATACCTATCTGCGCTGGATGGAAAATATTCGCGACTGGTGTATTTCTCGTCAGCTTTGGTGGGGACATCGGATCCCAGCCTGGTACCATAAAGAAACTGGTGAAGTGTATGTAGCACATGAAGCTCCAGAAGATGTTGAAAACTGGGAACAGGATAAAGATGTTTTAGATACATGGTTTAGCTCAGCATTATGGCCATTCTCTACAATGGGCTGGCCAGATACTGAATCAGCGGATTTCAAGCGTTACTACCCAACTGCTTGTCTCGTAACAGGCTATGATATTATTTTCTTCTGGGTTTCTCGGATGATATTCCAAGGGCTTGAATTTACAGAGCAAAGACCGTTTAAAGACGTATTAATCCATGGTCTCGTTCGCGATGCGGAAGGACGCAAAATGAGTAAATCCCTTGGCAACGGTGTAGACCCAATGGATGTAATTGATAAGTATGGAGCTGATTCTCTACGTTATTTCTTATCAACAGGAAGCTCTCCAGGCCATGATTTACGTTTCGGTATGGAAAAGGTTGAAGCAACATGGAATTTTGCGAACAAGATTTGGAACGCATCCCGTTTTGCTTTAATGAATATGGATGGATTAACATACGAAGAAATTGATTTAACGGGAGAAAAATCGGTTGCTGATAAATGGATTTTAACAAGGTTAAATGAAACGATTGAAACGGTGACAAGATTGTCCGACCGTTATGAATTCGGAGAAGTTGGGCGCATACTATACAACTTTATTTGGGATGATTTCTGTGACTGGTATATTGAAATGGCGAAGCTTCCACTATACGGTGAAGACGAAGCAGCTAAGAAAACAACTCGTTCTATATTAGCTTATGTTTTAGACAATACGATGCGCCTATTGCATCCGTTCATGCCGTTTATCACAGAAGAAATTTGGCAAAACCTTCCTCACGCAGGGGAATCCATTACAGTTGCGGAATGGCCAAAAGTAATTGCCGAATTCACAGATCATCAGGCTGCAGGCGAAATGAAGCTCTTAGTAGAAATCATTCGTTCTGTTCGTAACAGCCGTGCAGAAGTAAACACACCGCTAAGCAAAAAAATCAAAATGATTTTAAAGGCTAAAGATGAGACTGTTCTAAAAACTCTTGAAAATAACCGTGGATACATTGAACGCTTCTGTAATCCAGAAGAGCTAACTGTTGCGATTGAAGTAGAAACACCTGAGAAGGCCATGACTTCTATCGTTACAGGTGCAGAGATTATTCTTCCGCTTGAAGGGTTAATCAATATTGAGGAAGAAGTAGCCCGTCTGCAGAAGGAATGGGAGAAGTTAGATAAAGAAGTGGAGCGAGTTCAAAAGAAACTCAGCAATGAAGGCTTTATCAAAAAAGCTCCGGAAAAGGTAATTGAAGAAGAGAAAGCAAAAATGCAGGACTACAGCGAAAAGAGAGAAGCCGTAGAAGCACGCATTAAAGAATTAAAAGGGGAATAAATTTGGTTGAAGGCGAATCCAATTGTTTGGGTTCGTCTTCCTTTTAAGAATTATTATTAGTTGCGGATATATGAGGTGAGGTGGCGGATATACGAACGAAAGTGGCAGAAATATGTACCAACTAGCGGATATCCCTTCAATCTAGAGATAAATTGATAGAAATAACCAACCTATTTACACATTAAGTGATCTAAATTATTGAAAACTCACCCCAAAAGTAATAAAAATAGTTATTTTTAATAAAAAATACATACTTAGTGTTTCAGCGTTAG
>NZ_JBALPC010000105.1:0-6660 GCF_036965225.1 Bacillus sp. JJ1474
CGACGGGAATCCCACCCGTTATATGATACGACCTATGCTCGGCCGCACAACTGCCCCTTTAGTTGAACAAAGAGTAATTACCTGATTATGTGGTTGCTCTCGTTGTATTTTTAAAAATTAATTATTCACTAAAGTTTATGTTATTGTCTAGACACCATTCAATCGCAATTTGTTTAAATCGTTCCTCACGATAAGAATACCATTTGTTCTCAATTTCAAAATCAATGATTTTGTCCTTAAACCTCCTAAAAGCACCCTTACCCTTAATCACATTTAATAATATATCTTGTTTTCTTTGATCACTAACAGTTAGGCAAAAGTCTTCCAACATCTCATATTCATTTAGTTCATATTTTGTTGGGAGTTCCTTGTAATTCTCGAAGTTTTCCACTACATCATTAGCAACTTTTCTATCTTCTTGTTCCCAATCTGGTAAATGATCGAATGGTTCTTCATCTTCAGCAGCTCTTAAGTCATCTGAGGTTACTACAATTATTTCGCCAGTTTTAATACTCAGAAATGTCCGAGACTCTTCAAACTGTATCTCCATTTCTTCAATAATAGCTTGAAGCTTTACTTGAATATTCATTATTTTTGGGTCACCCTCTATATTTTTTTACAAATGCACCCGTTAGTCAAAATTTTAAGATTAGTTTCCATCAATTAGAATGGTTGTTTCTGCACCACTTTGAACAATTACCACACTCTTCAGGTCTCTTGAAACTTCTTTATTAACCTCAATAACAAATGTTCTTGGTGTTGCATCAGAAGTACAATTACCATCTGGTTGCGATAAAGGCACTGTGATAGCTTTGTTATCTGAGTTTAGTTCAATATTTTTAATCTTATAGGGGCAACTTCCAGACTCCTGAACTCCAATGAAATTAACATCTTTCTCGTTAAAGTCTACATTTGGTGTCTTATTTTCAAATCTATATATGTTCCATGTTTCTTCAAATTCAGATTGATTAACGACTTTTTTTACTAAATACTGAAAATAAGGTGTTGTGTCCCTTTTAAACGCCACCTCATCAAAATCCGTAGGCTAAGATTTTTCACTTGCTATCAAACCAAAGTTAATTTGATTATCTTCTACGTTGTTACTGCAACCGAATACGAATAATAGTGTCAAAATTACAGCAAGAGCAAGAAATGGTTTAATAAACGACATCTTATCCCTCCTTCATTACCATTATTTTACCACGACCTCCATATCCCTTGTTAAACAAACCTGCTTAGATAGTTCAATACCTTACGTTTCCATTTCTACAATCAAGGCAATAATTCCTCCAATACGAAAAGGAGGAGATATTTTTGTTATTATCAAGAACTTGGGAATTATATGAATCGGATAAAAAGATCGAAGGATTCTCCCCTCACACATTAAAAGCATATAAGCTCCAAACTAAGCTACTTATCCAATACTTTGACGATGTAAATATTGAATCATTGACTCTTGATCGGCTGAAAGAATACTTAGCAAAATCCAGTGAACACCTCAAGCCCTCAAGTCTGGCTTGCTCAACGAATTCGATTTATTAAATCGATATTTTGTTGGTCGCACGAAGAAGGGCATATACTGAAAAATCCTACTGCAAAAATCAAAGAACCTAAACAAGGAAAACGGATTCCAAAATTTTTAACAGAGAGAGAAATAGAACACTTAAGGGAAGCATGTATTACGCCAATGGAAAAGGCATTATTTGAATTTATGTTTTCAACAGGTTGTAGAATAGGGGAAATTGTTTCTCTAGATAAAAAATGTATTAATTGGTCCAATCGTTCAGCCATTGTACTTGGGAAAGGTGATAAGGAAAGGGAGGTCTACTTTAATATACGGTGTGAAATCTGGCTCAAACGATACTTGGATCTTCGCCAGGATAAAGACACAGCTATTTTTGTTACTGAACGGCACCCACATAGAATGAGTATTGGACAAATGAGATATATCATAAAACGAATATCAAGTCGAGCAGGGATCAACAAAGAAATTCATCCACACCAACTGCGCCACAGCTATGCGACACACCTATTGAACAACGGAGCTCCTATTGATGTTATTCAAAGTTTACTGGGACACGAAAAAAGCGAGACCACTAGGATTTATGCTCAGCTAAGTGGAAGTGTTAGAAGAGAATTTTACAGAAAATATTTTTAATAATGGATGGCAAAAAGCAACGGACACTCCGCTGCCTTTTCACTTTCGCACCCGTTAGTTGAAGTAGAAAAAATAGACGCATATTCAACACTCGCGCCAGTTCGCCTTCACTAAATTAAAAATAGAGACGGTCCATAAAGAAATTAATTCAATTAAGCCATAGCGATTCGCTACAACTAGAGCAATTTCTGAATCTTTGAGTCGGAAATTAAATAAACATTGCCAAAAACGTCGATTTTGTCTCCTTTTACACGTACAGCGCAATCTTTGTTCGACGCATAAATATTTATTTCTTCCGATAGGGGAGATAGTTCGCTTTGAACCAGTGCAATGTTATTTTCAAGATCAAAATGAGACAGGACGGAAAAATTGTCAAGACCGATTCCGTCGTAAACAGAGCTCATTTCAACTTCATATCCAAAGTTTTTCGAACATAACCATTTAGCGGACATGTTGATTGCTCCAGCGCTTGTTCCCATCACAACGGCGCTGCTTTTTTTAATCGAATCCGATAATTCATATTCCATCAAAAAACCATTTTGATTAAGAATATTGCCACCCAACAAGAAAATGACGGAAGCATTTTGAATTATCGTTTGGGCATCTTCCTTCTGTACGCGGTAATTAATGAAATGATACTCATCAAACATAATGCCAGCCTGATCGAGCCACGAGCGTTCAGTAGCACCATCATCTTCATAAATAGATGGATTCGAGCTAATCATAGCAAGCGATTTTCTATCAGTTATATCCTCCTGTAACACCCTACCCAGATTCTCTGGAAATAAATTGTTAAACCAACCTAAATAATAGTGAGTTTTCATAAGTACCCCCTCAGCAAAGTGTAAATAACATTTATTCCTTACGTCACTCATTCTGTTTTCTTGTCACTCTCAATATGCCCGATTGTTAAACACAATTTAAACAACACTCTTCAACTCCCTCAGTTTAATTCGATTTTCTCCCGAATGCTCGCTTATTCGCAGGATTTCATCCGCCAAGGATATTATTCTTTGGCTGTAGGAATTGAATTGAGGACTTTAAGGATGATTATGGGGGGCCACCTTGGGTGTTTCCGGAAAAGTACATGAAGCGCTCGCCAATCAAGTATGTGGCCAATGTTCGAACACCGCTCTTGATCATTCATAGCACCCTCGATTTTCGAGTTCCTATTGAACAGGGTGAACAATTTTATACTGCCCTGAAGTTTCAGGGACGTAACGTGCGCATGATCCGCTTTCTCAATGATACCCATGAGCTGTCACGTTCTGGAAACCCCTGACATCGGGTGATTCGACTGGAACATATTCTAAGCTGGTTTCAGAAACACCTTAAGTTGACTACCGGTACAAATAATGAATAAGAAAATAAAACAAAGAAGACGTTCAGACCGCGCCTGACGCCTTTCTTAATATTAATATCTTGTTGGAAGGGAACAACATCGTAGTACAGTGAAATGACGAAACTTCATTCAAGTTATTTTATGAAACATTCTAGATGAGCGCTTATCCTTACTCTGAAGTGACCCCAATTGTTAGACACCATCTAACAATTGGAGGTGCAGTTTTTTTCATGCTCTTTTTCTTGGAATAGAGGTTGCACTACATGTTACAGACTTCTATTCCCTATCTTATGAGGAGATTATTGCACAGTTTTTATATGGTTACTATGTGGTTGGTTTGATCTTTCGTTGAGCATTGACTAGTTTCCTTTACAATCTTTATAAGATCTGTTAACTCACGGATTTCATACGTTGGCTTAATACCTATATCGTTTTCCTTAAGATGCGGATTGAACCAACAGGTGTCAATCCCGTAATTAATTCCCCCTTGAATATCAGAGGTCAAGGAATCGCCTACCATCAACACCTTAGCCTTTTCTGTAATCTGTAGCTTCGAAAACGCATAATCGAAAATACCTTTTTCGGGCTTTTGGAAGCCCGTCTCTTCAGAAATAATTACCTGCTCAAAAGTATTACGAAGTGGAGAACTTCCAATTCTTGCTGACTGCACTTCCGTGAATCCGTTGGTTATTATAGCTAGCCGATGATCGGTAAGATTTTCACATAATTCTACAGCTCCATTTACAAGATGAATTTCCTCGCACAATAATCCAAGATAAACACTGCTGAATAGCTCTGCATTGATTTCAAGATCATTTTTAAGGAACAATCTCCTAAATCTTTCTACTCCTAGTTCAGATATAGTGATAAGCCCCTGCTCCAACTCGCTCCATAGTATCCTGTTGATCTCTTCGTAGCTTGCTTTATAATCTGACAACCCCGTAGGTAATCCAAACTCTACAAAAGCATTATGCAGTGCTTTTATTTCTGCCATACTAAAGTCTAACAATGTATTATCCACATCAAACAATATAATTTCGTATTTCATAGGTGCCTCCCTTAACTTAGCTTGAATTATATCCTCTTTTACGGCAAACCAGTGAGTGTTTGGGCTTGGTGTTTTAGCCCAGTATTTAACGAGTTCAATATCTTCCTCTTTACGTTCATTTGTTATCTTAACCAGTTCTTCTAATTCCTTTTTTGTAACATCTGAATCATCTGCAGGCGGGGCATCCACCTTATAGGTGTTCCCGTCTTTAAACTCAAGCGCGCTCCAATTTCCTGCTGTAGGTGCCATTGGATTATCATGAGTCCATCTCATTCCTTCATTACATATCTGTTCTTTTTTCTGCATGTCTTCGGTATCTATCACTTGGTTTTGACTTGTTGCTTGTTCTAAATTACATGCTGATAATACTAAAACGCAAGAAATTAAATGGAACGATCCGAGAACGATATTCTTGTTGCTTCATGTTGTCCACTTCTTATTTTGTAGTATATTCGCTGCCACTTATCGTTTTTTATTGAATAGCTAAATGTTCTTTAATTACCCGTATCTTTTTTAGTTCAACATCTTCTGCACCTTGAACAGGAAGTCCTGCTTCGATATTTGTCTTGGTATATTCCAAATTTTCTTTCGTGATAATTTCTCCTGGAATAAAGATAGGAATCCCCGGTGGATATACCATGATAAATTCAGCGATAATTCTACCTTCAGAATCATCAAATGGAATGACTTCTGTATCCATATAAAAAGCATCCCGCGGTGTTAACGCTAGTGAAGGGATTTTCGGCAGCAGTACAGAACTATCGATCATTTGATTAACCTGACTTTTAAACTCCATTGAAAGCTCCTTCAATGCAAAGACTAGTGTAGACAATTCCTCTTCAGAATCACCTGCTGTTACAATACAAAGAATGTTATAAAGATCAGACAATTCAACTTCAATATTAAATCTTTCTCGAAGCCACTTTTCCACTTGATAGCCAGTTAATCCTAGTTCTTTTACAGAAATGAGAAGCTTCGTTGGATCCATTGCAACTGCAGCACTAGACTCTAATATTTCGTTCCCCATGCAGTAAAGATGTTCGATTTTATTGATCTTCTTACGTGTTTCCTCTGCTTTCCGAATTGTATCCTCGAGCAAAGCTTGTCCTTCAGTAGCTAAGGATTTTCTAGCAACATCTAAAGAAGATAATAATAAATAGGAAGTTGAAGTAGTTGTCAGCATACTTAATACTGATTGTACGCGCTTGGGGGAAACAAGAGTTCCTCGTAAATTTAATATAGAGCTTTGTGTTAAAGAGCCACCTAATTTATGGACACTTGTTGCTGCCAAATCAGCACCTGCCTCCATTGCGGAAAGCGGCAACTCCTTATGAAAATGAATATGTGCTCCATGCGCTTCATCTACTAGTACAGGAATATCCTTCATATGGGCAATTTCTACGATCTTTTTCAAATCGCCAGATATTCCATAATAGGTTGGATTGATAACCAGAACGGCTTTAGTATCCGGATGTTGGGCTATAGCCCTTTCAATCGAATCTGGTGTAATACCATGTGAAATACCAAAGTTTGGGTCAACTTCAGGATGAATAAAAATGGGTATAGTACCAGAGAACACAATGGCGCTCATGATAGATTTGTGAACATTTCTCGGTACAAGTATCTTTTCCCCAGGACCGCATACGGACATAATCATCGCCATAATAGCTCCACTAGTCCCCTGAACAGAAAAGAAAGTATAATCTGCCCCAAAGGCTTTGGCAGCTAATTCTTGTGCCTGTTTGATAATACCTTTAGGCAGGTGCAAATCGTCCAAAGGACTAATGTTTATTAAATCAATTGCTAAAGCATTCTCTCCGATAAACTCTCTGAATTCTGGATCCATACCATTTCCTCTTTTATGACCTGGTATGTGAAATTGAATAGGGTTCTTTTCAGCATGTTTTTTCAAGGCAGTAAATAATGGAGTTTCAAATTGAGAAACCATATCCCTCCCTCCCTTTCATCTAAATTAAAGTAATAGATTCATAGATGTAATAGACGATTAAAGTGTTCCTCCGTTAAATATAAATAGAGCGAAGGGTGTAATTGAAAAGAGAACAGCATAATATATTTAATCGAAAAAAACTAGATAACCTACACTTCTATCAT
>NZ_JBALPC010000106.1:0-23102 GCF_036965225.1 Bacillus sp. JJ1474
ATTTTATGAAAGGAATAATGAATAAATATTCATTATACAAGGTGGTTAAATGGAAAAGATGAATAAAATGCCCCCTCTTTTGATAAGCATTGCCTTGGTGCTGGTGCTAATTGGTTGTTCTGCTACGGCCAGCAGTGATATAGGTAAATCTAGTGATATTGGAGAAAAACGAATTATCAGCATAGCGACGGTACAGCCCGATGACCATTCAATTACTAAAGCACTGTACAAATTTAAAGATTATATTGGAGAAAATCTTGGGGATAAATTTGAAGTAAGGATTTTTAATAACGCTGTAATGGGTGGGAATACAGAGGCAATTGAATTGTTGCAGATGGGCAGTCTCGATATTGTTGCTACAAGTGGAAGCAATCTGGAGTCCTTTGCCAAAGAATATAAGATTTTTGGTTTACCATATTTGTTTAATGATGAAGCAAGTTTTCGCAAAGTTATGAACAATGAAGACTTCATAAAGCAAATTTATAACTCTACTGTTGATGACGGGATTCAAGGTGTAGCCTGGTTTGCCAATGGTGTTAACAACTTTTATTCTTCAAAAAAATTTGAAACTCCGGCAGATTTAAAAGGGTTGAAGATACGCGTACAATCCAGTGAGGCGAATGTCAAGATGATACAAGCATTTGATGCTGCGGCAGTTGTGATGGCTCATGGTGAAGTATATACCGCATTGCAAAATCGTGTGATTGATGCCGGGACTAACCCTGAGGTGGCGTTAGTTAGTTTGAAGCATGGTGAGGTTGCAAAATATTATTCCCGGACGGAACATCAGATATTTACGGATATGCTCGTAGTCAATTCCAAATTTATGGATTCTCTTACGAACGAAGAAAAGGATATCTTTCAAAACGGCTTTAAAATGACTACTCAAGTTCAAAATGAAGAATGGGATAAACATATTCCGATATTAATAGAAGAGGCAAAGGAGATGGGGGTTGAGTTTATTACTGTCGACAAAAAGCCATTTGAAGAAATGCTAAAACCGGTAACTGAAGAATTGCTAGATATGTACCCAGAAATAAAGCCTTTATATGATAAGGTTCAGGAAATCCAGAACTAAAAGAAGGGAGAGGATGAGATGAAGAAGTTTAAAAAAATTTTGGATAAGGTGCTTTCCGGTGTGTGTGCTGGACTTCTTGCTTTTATGACGCTCATTACCATTTACCAGATTACGTTGCGGTATGTATTTAATAGCCCAAGTACCATGTCTGAAGATATATTGAGTTATTCATTTGTCTGGGTATCGTTGCTGGGAACAGCATTAGTATTTGGCCAAAAAGACCATATGAGATTATCTTTCTTTTCTGATAAGGTGAAAGGAAGAGGGCAATTAGCAATATCCATCTTTTCCGAATTACTTATTTTGGCTGTTGCTATTAGCGTCTTTTTAGTCGGAGGAAAAGCGGTGATGGGGGTCGGAGCATTACAGATCTCCCCTACACTGAGCATTTCTATGGATTGGATTTATATCATCCTTCCGATTAGCGGAGTTTTGATCATTATCTATAGCTTAATTAACATAATCCAAACGATACAGGAATTTAATGAGAGCGGAAAGGGGGAATTGCAATGAGCATAGCACTATCAGCAGGCTTATTAATTTTTGTTGCGCTTATAATTTTATTACTGCTGGGCATTCCGATTGGAATCTCACTGATTATTTCATCGATTTTAGCCATTGTTTACTCCTTAGGTTTTTCAGCAGCGATACCAGCATCGGCTTTAAAAATGTTTCAGGGGATTAATATTTTTACACTATTGGCCATTCCTTTCTTCATTTTAGCAGGCAATATCATGAACAAAGGTGGCATTGCAGTCCGCCTAATTAACTTTGCAACTGCCTTGACTGGAAGAATTCCAGGTTCTTTAGCCCATACAAATGTAGTAGCGAACATGCTGTTTGGATCTGTATCCGGTTCAGGAGCAGCAGCTGCATCTGCAATGGGTACAATCATTGGTCCGATCCAAAAAAAGGAAGGATATGATGAGGATTTTTCAGCGGCCATTAACGTTGCCACGGCTCCTACAGGTCTATTGATCCCACCTAGTACTGCTTTGATTACGTACGCTTTGGCAAGCGGAGGGACTTCCGTAGCAGCCCTATTCCTTGGTGGAGTCATTCCGGGAATATTATGGGGTCTAAGCTGTATGGTTGTCATATACTTCTATGGAAAAAAGAGAGGTTTTGTTGCAAAAAGTTCCATAACAGCTAAAGAATTACTTAAAGTAACGTTTGAGGCAATTCCAAGCTTACTGTTAGTTTTTATCGTTATTGGCGGTATAGTCGCTGGTGTATTTAGTGCAACTGAAGGTTCTGCCATTGCAGTTGCTTATTGTTTATTACTATCCATGTTATTTTATAAAACGATAAATATGAAAGAATTATATAGTATTTTGCTAGATAGTGCCAAGTTATCGGCAATTATCATGTTCTTAATTGGTGCATCCAACATAATGGCATGGGTAATGTCATTTACTGAAATTCCTTCTTTAATAGCTAATGCAATATTGGGAATTTCGGAAAATCCAATTATTGTTTTGTTGGTAATTAATTTACTATTACTGTTTGTCGGTACTTTTATGGACCTGACTCCTGCAATTTTAATTTTTACGCCAATTTTATTGCCTGTGTGTACAGCGTTAGGGATGACACCTTTACATTTTGGTATTATGCTTACGTTTAATTTGAGCATTGGAACCATTACACCACCAGTAGGTAACATTCTCTTTGTAGGTATAAAAGTGGCCCAAAGAAAACTGGAAAGTGTCATGCCACACCTATTTAGATTTTATGCAGCGATTTTCGTTGTTCTTATGCTGATCACATATGTTTCTTGGTTTTCAACATTCCTGCCAAAGTTAGCAGGTTACTCTTGAACCGATTAATCAGAATATTAATTATTATTTAAGCTTTTAAAGTTTTTATACAAATTGCATTTCAATAAGCTATTGTAATACGAACGTCACTAAACTTGTAATTGTGGCTGACTTGTGAAATCGTAACAGTACTATTTGATGTACGTAGAATTACAACATGTTGAGAGAATGATTTAATTAGACTTCCCAATAATTATGGAGGATTAGAAATGAATAAACTAAAAAAAGCACTAGATAATAATCAAATTGCTTATGGTATTTTTTCAGCTTTAAAAGATCCTGCAGTTATAGAAATATTGGGGTATGCTGGCTATGATTTTGCCGTCATTGATTTAGAACATTCCACATTGGATCTGTCAACAATGGAACATATGATTAGGGCAGCCCAGATTGCAAACATAACATCCGTAGTTAGAACTCCTCAGGAAGATTACGGTACTATTTTGAGGGCTGTAGAGGCAGGTGCAGATGCAGTAATGGTACCGCATTTAATATCAAAAGCACAAGCTGAAAAAATAGTGGCAATGGCAAAATATCAACCAATTGGTCAACGAGGTCTAGATGCTTCAACAAGATTAGCCAAATTCGGTGGCGTAAGTGTGAATATTGAAAACCATATGAGAAGCCAAAATGAAAGATTACTAGTTATCGGGATGATTGAAGATGCTGAAGCAGTCTTAAATATTGATGATATTGTAACTACAAAGGGCTTAGATCTATTATTTATTGGTGCAACTGATTTATCTGGATCGTTTGGTTATCCTGGGGAAGTAACGCATCCAATTGTCCGTGAAGCGATTCAAAAGGTAATTAACAAAGCAAATAATGCTGGAGTCAAAGTGGGTATCCCGGCTTTTAAACCAAATCAAGTAAGAGAAGTAATAGATATGGGTGTTAGTTACCTTACAACACCTGCTGTAGATGCCTCATATTTAACGCAAAGTTTAAAAGCTCATCTTGAATCTGTCAAATTATGATGATGTAGGCAGACAAATATTAACAAGGAGTTGTTAAAGTGATGGACATAAAACAGAAATTACTAATGTTATTTGAACACAATAAGATAGATAGCGGATATTTTGATGTAAATGCTTTTAGTGTAGAGGCAACTGTATTTACTAATAAAATTCGAGATATAAAAGCAAATAACACATTACTTACCCATGAACCCATATTTTCACTTAATCAAAAAAGAGGTGAATCTATTAAATGA
This sequence comes from Bacillus sp. JJ1474, assembly GCF_036965225.1. Classification (NCBI taxonomy): domain Bacteria; kingdom Bacillati; phylum Bacillota; class Bacilli; order Caryophanales; family Bacillaceae; genus Bacillus; species Bacillus sp. JJ1474. The sequence continues at coordinate 4,109 of NZ_JBALPC010000106.1, forward strand.
GTAAATCAAATGTTTTAGAATGGAGTATCGAGCAGCTAAGTAAGAGCATAAAAGAAAAAGAAATTTCTCCTGTTGAAGTGTTAAACACAAGCCTCAATTTGATTTCAGCGAAAAATAAAGAGTTGAATGCGTTCATTACAATAATAGAAGAAGAATCAAAAAAAGCTGCTAAACTAGCTGAAGAAGAAATTATTAATGGTAATTATAAGGGTCCGCTTCATGGAATTCCTATTGGATTAAAGGACTTAATTTGTACTGCTGGAGTGAAAACTACCTTTGGATCTGAAGTATTTAAGGATTATATTCCTAATTTTGATGCAGAGGTTGTTACGAAATTAAAGGACGCTGGAGCCATTTTGATCGGCAAATTAAATATGCATGCATTTGCTTATGGAACAACAGGAGACCGATCGTTTTTTGGACCAGTTAAAAATCCGCATAACCCTCAAAAAATAACAGGAGGGTCAAGTTCCGGATCCGGAGCAGCTGTAGCTTCCTATCTATGTTACGGCTCAGTTGGCTCGGATACAGGGGGATCGATTAGGATGCCTGCTTCGATGTGTGGAATCGTAGGAATGAAACCGACGTTTGGAAGGGTGAGTAAGTATGGATCCATACAATTGTGCCCAACATTAGACCATCTAGGTCCTATGACTCGAACGGTTACCGATAATGCTCTGATGTTAAACGCATTGTCTGGTTTTGATAAAAAAGATAGCTATTCGGCTTATTCCAATAAAGAAGACTTTACAGAAGGTATTAATATAGGGATTAGAGGTAAAAAAATCGGGATTCCTACTTCCTTTTATTTTGATATTATTGACACGGAAGTTCGCCGTGTGTTTGATTTAGTAGTTGAAAATTGCCGACAACTTGGTGCCGAAATTGTGCCCGTTGAGCTTTCTGGTTTGAATGAACTTCTTACAGCACAGCAAGTTATTTTGGCTGCTGAAGCATATACATCGTTAGAGAAATATTTAATAAATACACCCGAACAGATTGAAGAAGAAGTAAGATCACGAGCGATTGCTGGGATGCTTATTCAAGCTAGTGAATATATTCAAATGTTACAAATAAAACATAAAGCAATTGATATGCATAATGAGGTTTTTAAAAAGGTTGATGTAATTTTGACTCCTACTTTACCGATGGTACCAACTAATATTGAACAGAGAGTGACAAATTCTTATGGTTTACAGGAGCATGTCCGTATTTTTGCGCGATTAACAGGTCCAAGCAATACTACCGGGCTTCCAGCAATTTCTGTTCCAGGTGGTGTATCGGAATGTGGGTTGCCGATAGGCGTACAATTTATTGGAAAAGCCTTTGCTGAAGCTGAACTTTATCAATTTGCTTACGCGCTAGAACAAACTGAAATATACAGTTCAGCTCTTTCTTTTGATAGAATTGCAAATTCCAACTTGGAAGAAGTAATGGAGTAGTCGGAAGGGGGATAAAATGGAGATTTTTACTCTTGGTGATAAAAAATATCAGGCAAAAAAGGACTGGATACAATTACCACAAAATAAATCATTAAATAATATTTCTGGGATTTCAACTGACAATAACGGACGCATATATGTGCTGCAACGAAGCAATCCATTTATGTTAATTTTTTCAAAAGATGGTGAACTTGTTGATGAGTGGTTCGATCAGACTCTCTCAGATGGTCATTATTTTCGAATAACAGTGGATGGTAGAGTATGTGTGGTTGATAGAAATCATCATAGGATAGTGATATTTAATAGTTCGGGAGAGATTCTTCAAGTTATTGGGGATCAGGAGAATCCGGGTGGTTTAGGTGTACCCTTTAATCATCCTACCGATGTAACGGTGAATGATAATGGTGATTTCTTTGTTTCAGATGGTTATGGAAACTTTTCTGTACACCACTTAAATTCGAGTGGTGAATTGATAAATACTTGGGGAAGACCTGGAAAAGGTGAAGGGGAATTTACAGTACCTCACTCAGTATTGATAGATCAACAAGATCGTGTCTTAGTTGCTGATCGTGAAAATAATAGAGTTCAAATCTTTAATCAAAAGGGAGAATATTTGGATGAAATTAAGAATCTATATCGTCCAATGAGCATCTATGAAGATAAGGATGGTTTCCTATATGTAACTGATCAGTCACCTACATTAAGTCTGCTTAGTCCAAATGGTGAACTTCTTGGAAGGTTTCTTACTTTGGGAACAATCGGTCATGGTGTGACTGTTGACGAAAATGGTGATATTTATATTGCTGAGATGTTTCAAGATATGATTATTAAATTTATACGTTTAAGTTAAATGACTTAAAAATTTGTATGCCAGTGAGTTTCGATATTCTATCGCCGACACACTGGCTCTCTTCTTGAAAGGATTGTGTTCACCAAAAGAACTAATAATGACTAATATGAAAAAGAAGAGGGCCTACAATTGCATTATCGAATCAACAAAATGTCTAAAAGGTTCTAAAATAGAACAATTCTAGATAGTTCCTTATAGGGGATTTTTCATTAAATAGGTTTTTCTTATATAGTTCTTACAAATAAGGCTGTAAAAAGAATTATTGGAAGATGCCTTGCAATTCAGGCAATGTAATATGGGCCTTTTAAATTCGCTTGATTTTATAAAACAGAGTTAAAGGGTTAAATATCATTCTTGCCTGTTCACATGGACCAGAATGAACACATAGGAAAGAAGGGCAGAGAGGAGTTAATATCGTTTAGGATAAGAGGATTAATACATTTAAGTAGTGCTTCTATATAGACATAAGCCACTTCGGCAGATCAGGGAGTAAGAAGCAGTGCCATCATGAAGAGAATTCGGGTTAGATAATGGACTGCTTTTGCCCTTAATTATAAAATTACATATCAGTCTTTGCTAGGGTGGTTCTCAAGGATTTTTTTCCTCACAAAATTCAAGTGTTTATACATCTGTTTATATGACTCATATGGGTCCCTCTTCATAAGTGCTTCATAAATGGCAGTATGATGCTCAACTGTAATCTCGGGTTCCCGATAATTAATGAGACTGTCCGTTTTCTCATGAGTAATAAGTAGGGAATCAATCATACCTTCCAAAACGGGATTTTTTGCACTTAGTGCAATAATTCTATGGAATTCTCTATCATGAGAACCATAATTTAAATCAGGACTATTGGAGATAAGATCAATTGTTTCTTTTAATTTCTTCAAATCTTCCTCTGTAATTTTTTCGGCAGCAAGAGTAACTAAACCCAACTCCAAAGTCATTCTGGCTTCAATAATCGCAGGTAAATTATCCATCGATAATGCCAGCATCACCATAAAAGGTGTTTTACCGATTTTTTTATTTATAAATGTACCTCCACGGGGCCTTTTTGTAATCATTTCCAGAGTTTCGAGAGAACTTAGCGCTTCGCGTATAACTGGTCTGCTTACACCTAGTTTCTCCATTAATTCTAATTCCGGGGGGAGCCGATCCCCTGGTTTCAACTGACCGCTTTGCAGGAGCTTAACAATCTGATCCAAAACCTGCTGAGACAATGTATTTCTAGTGATTGATTCCACGGTATATTTCTCCATAAAAACCCTCCTTATTTAATTATTGTATGACAATTTAACTGTTTGTTCAAGGTATTTCATTAATAAAGTTTTCCCGTAAACATGTAAAAAACTCACTAGCGTTTATACCGTTAAACTTTTATTTTTTCAATTTAGTAGCGTTAATGAAAAAAGGAAAACAGGGCAATGAAGGACTTGTCTATTGCTTAAAGCGACATAAATGGAGTAGAGATTAGACTTATCCCCATATTGGTAACTCATGACACATACTAGATTAATAGATTTGAATATTTATATTTGACAGAATATTTTAATTGTATTACAATAATACATATAGAAATTAATTAATTAATTATTTTGAAAGGTGGATTTCATATGACAACGCAAAAAAGGCAGACGCCAAAAGGGATTTTAGGATTTCCAGTAGCTCCCATGGATACAGAAGGGAATTTAGATTTAGAAGGATTGGGGAAAAATATTGAGTTTTTAATTAAAGAAGGTCTATCTTCTATTTTTGTAGCGTGTGGGGCAGGAGAATTACATGCAATCAGTGATGAAGAATACAGATCCATTGTGGAAGTGGCTGTTGAAAAGACAAAAGGCAAAGTTCCTCTATATACAGGCGTTGGCGGAAACATTACGCATGCTTTGAAGCAGGCAAAGATTTCTGAAGAGCTTGGTGCGGATGGGTACTTGATTTTACCGCCTTATTTAATCGACCCATCACAGGATGGCCTTTACACTTATTTAAGTGAGATTATTAAAAGCACGGATTTGAATGCGATTGTTTATCAGCGTGATAATTGTATTTTTGAAGCCGAAACACTTCAGAAACTATGCGAACTTCCACAACTTGTCGGGTATAAAGACGGCCTTGGTAATATGGAAAAGAACGTGGAGTTTACACATCTGATCGGGGATCGTTTGGAGTGGATCAACGGGATGCCGTTAGCGGAAGTGACGATGGCATCGTATGTAAACTTAGGATTTACCTCCTATTCATCAGCGATTTCAAACTATATTCCTCACATTTCAGCGAAATATTACGAGGCGCTTCTAAGTGGCGATAAAGAAGTGGTACATGACCTTTACGAAAATGTGATTTTCCCGATTCATCGTATCCGTAAACAGAAGAAGGGCTATGCCGTTTCGCTTATTAAAGCGGGCATGCAAATTGTTGGTCTTCCTGTGACAACAAATGTCCGGGCACCGATCGCACCTGTTGAAAAGGGGCATTACGAAGAGCTGAAAGTCATTATTGAAAAGGCACTGGAAAAGTATCCCGCAAAAGTAGCGGCTGTTTAATAGGAGGTAATTATGACGACAACAACTGAAGCAAGAATAAAAACCTATTTGAATTATATTAACGGCGAGTGGGTCGCTTCTGAAACAGGACAAACAGGCATTAGCAAAAATCCTGCTCGGATTGATGAAGTTGTAGGGGCTTATCAACTTTCTTCAAGCAATGATTTCGACAAAGCAGCTACTGCTGCACGGCAAGCCCAAAAAGCGTGGCGTAAACTTGCTGGTAATGTGCGTGGCGATTATTTGTTGAAGGCTGCGTCCATTATGGAAGAGAGAATCGATGACATTGCAACGGCCATGACACTTGAAATGGGCAAGACTTTCCCGGAAGCGAAAGGGGAAACTGCGCGTGGTGTAGCCATATTACGCTACTTTGCAGGCGAAGGAATGCGGTCGGTTGGTGATGTGATCCCTTCGACTGACAGCGAAGCATTGATGTTCACAACTAGGGTTCCGTTAGGTGTTGTCGGTGTGATCACGCCTTGGAACTTCCCGGTAGCCATTCCAATGTGGAAAATAGCCCCGGCGCTTATTTATGGAAATACAGTGGTTCTTAAACCCGCAAGTGAGACAGCGGTTACGAGTGCAAAAATTATTGAGTGCTTACATGATGCAGGAATTCCAGCAGGTGTTGTGAACTTAGTTACGGGTTCTGGTTCTTTGATTGGACCAGAAATGGCAAACCATAAAGAAATCGATGCCATTACGTTCACAGGATCGAATTCGGTTGGAAAACAACTGGCTCAAATCGCTGTTTTAAGGGGTATTAAATACCAACTTGAAATGGGAGGAAAAAACCCTGTAATCGTTGCGAACGATGCAGATCTGGATTTGGCCGTTGAAGCGACAATCAGTGGTGGATTAAAATCATCTGGACAAAAATGTACAGCAACGAGCCGGGTTATCGTTCAGCAAGATGTCTATGAAGCATTTAAAGGGAAACTACTTGAAAAAGTTGCTGCAATTACTGTCGGAGACGGGATGGAAGCAGGGACTTGGATGGGGCCTAGTGCAAGTCAAGGACAGTTGGACACGGTACTTTCCGCAATCGAAAAAGGAAAATCGGAAGGTGCTACGCTTCTCCTTGGTGGAAATGAAGTGAAAAAAGAAGGTTTGAATGGCTACTTTGTGGAGCCGACTGTTTTTGAAAATGTATCATCTGATATGGCACTTGCGCGAGAAGAAATTTTTGGGCCGGTTCTTGCTCTGATGAAAGTAGATACGATTGAAGAGGCACTTGAATTGGCAAATGACTCGGAATACGGACTGAGCGCTTCCATTTTTACAACGAATATTAGCAATATGCTGTCGTTCATCAATGAAATGGATGCTGGTCTTGTACGCATCAATGCAGAAAGTGCGGGGGTTGAATTGCAAGCTCCTTTCGGTGGCATGAAGCAATCCAGTTCTCATTCACGTGAACAGGGGCAAGCGGCAAAAGAATTTTATACATCAATTAAAACGGTATTTATCAAATAAGAAATAATGTATGGGAGTTATGCGAAGAGACACTTAACTCCTTATTATTCTAAACCAGATAACTTTGCATCACTTCAAATTATAATAGAAGCATTGCGGGATAGACCAGCAAAAATCGTTGGTCTATATTCCGTTGTATAAGGTTTTCGGTGAAAAAGAACAAACGTGTTGAGGAGGATGACCATGCGTTTTATCGACGAGCAAGAGATAAAAAGCCTGATTACAATGGAAGATATTATCGATACTATTGAAGATTATTATTTGAATGACGGGGAGAAAAAGTCGCTCGTTCCGGAACGATTATTCATTAATGATGACGACAATTCTGCGTTATTGATGCCCTCTTTTTATGAAAATTATTATGGGGCGAAACTGATCGGGATCGCTCCAGGAAATGCGGCAATCGGTGAAGCAACGTTGAGGGGGATCTTTTTATTGAATGAAAGGAAGACAATGAAACCACTTGCCATTTTAGATGCACGAACTATCACTGCGATGCGGACCGGGGCTGTAAGTGGATTGGGGATGAAATATTTGGCTTCTAATGAGACATCAACCATCGGCATTATTGGAACTGGCGACCAAGGATGGAGTCATTTGCAGGCAGCATGCGCTGTGAGGAAAGTGCACCGGGCTTTAGTTTATAATCGGAGTGTTGAAAGACTAGATTCGTTTGTGGAGAAGGCTAAGAGGGAATTTCCATCTATTCACTTTGAAATTTCAGAACCCGAAACTATTTTGAAAGAAGCACAAGTAATCATTACAACTACAACCTCAACGGATCCGGTTATCCCTTACGATGGCAAGGTAGATTTGACTGGGAAACATTTTGCGGGTTCGGGTGCATTTAAATCATTTATGCAGGAAATACCAGACGCAATTATTAAAGAAGCTGATTATATTTACGTTGATACAAAAGCGGCATTTTCGGAGTGCGGTGAAATGATAACCGCTAAAACCTTTGGCCATAGTGAAAAGACAGTTCCCGAATTAAAAAGCCTTATTCAAGGCGGTAAAAATGAAGAGATGAAGGAAAAAACAACCATTTTTAAGTCGGTAGGCGTCTCCATTTTTGACATCCTTACAGCGAAATTGGTGTATGAACGACTGAAGAAATAAATTAATACAACTTTAGAGATTTCACTCGAGGAATGGGGCTTTTTTGAGGATTGGATGAAATCCATTGAATAAAAAGGTTATTCATTAATAAAATTGATTCACTTTTGATTATAAAAATATTAAAAGTCTGTACAAATAAATATAGAATTTAATTCTCTAAAAGATAGAAATGATTTTATATAAACGTTTCAAGTTGTAGGTTAGGACCAATCCTAGGAATTTCAATTCCTCAATGCAAAAAAAAAATTACTTTTGCCTCAAACAAGAGATTTCGACCATTATAAACACATCCTAGATGAATAGAGACTGACTTGTCATAGTCAGTCTCTATATGATAAACATCCGTAGGAATCTTTCTTTTTAATATCAAAGTTCCATTTTGAGCCCCAAAACTGCATTTTAACTCCTCTTTTCGCCTCAAAAAATCACTTTTGGCTAGAAAAAACACGTTTATGGCTTTTTTAACCAATTTCCTTTTTTTATATATTAATACTAATGTTGAGCTACCTAGGAATATATGGATCGTGCACAATCGAAAGGCTATGAAAATGGAAAAATTAAATTATGAAACCATTCAAAGGTATCAATCTTTCGAGGATGTAGAAGAAATGGACAAAGCGGTTAGCGGCTTTTTATACATACATAAATCGTCCTTTTCACAAGGTGCGTTGATGGTTCTCCAGTTTATTTGAAGGCATTCGGTTAAAGTGGTGGGCGTGTCACTTGCAAAATACCATACGATTGCCGAAGCTGTTCAGCTTTCCCGAAGGACCGTTATTGGGCTGTTCAAAAACTTGAAAAATTAGGATTTCTTAAGAAAATCGCACCGGCGCGAATGAATGGGAAACAAGGTGTGAATATACTTATCATTCAACCATTCCTACCTATTGACGAGCTTAAAAATAATATGTCACCCCACCTGTCACTCCTATTAAAAACAGAGAAAAAACATGATTCGCTCTGTGAGAATAAACATAACGAAAAGAACGTAAAGAAACTCGACAAAATGGATACAAATAAGCAGCTAGATATTAGTTTTCTGCCTAAGTCTGTTCATCCTAAGTTTAGTGAGGCAGCATCACCATTTTTCTATGCCATTGACATTTATTAACTGTGGCAGCGTGCCTTGATTGCTTACCAAAAAAGCAAACTTGAAAAACCTTTCGAAGAGGTTATTGAAATCGTTGTCAGTGCGTTTAAACAAACTGTGTTTATGCAAATGGCGAGTGAGATTCATACGACATTTGAAGGATATTTTTACTCCGTTGTTTATGTGAATTTGCTTGCTAAAAAGCGGCAGGAATATAGGCATTATGGATTTAACGTTTTTAGCGAATTCATTAATGGAAATGATTATTCAATGGAATTAAAGTAATGTTGATCATATGTTCATGATTTGGCATGAGTTTGAACAGAAAATATCTAATACTGATTTAATCAAAGTGATCTTGTATGTTTTTGAGTCATAATGTGATAAAAAGTTGTTGACAATAATTAAACGAGGATTTTTCCTTGAATTTCAAAAAAGTCCTACAAGATTAATAAAATCATAATCTGTAGGACTTTTCCATATATCCATAATTCATAGGAGTACGATGGTTAAAAACATGGCGAGAGTGGTTAAATCTTTTGGCCGTAATCAACTTGTTAATAATTGAAATCCATTAGTGTCGAAAAGTTAGAAATCAATTGTATGAAGTAATACTGGTATCCAAATTGATTGAATAATTTAGGGTAGCAAAAGTATAGTTTTCATCCTAGTAATTAAAAGAAGCGCACCACCTTGACTGAATAATTAAAACATTCAAAAAATTAATTGTACGAATTAGGATTTTATATTATAATCAATGTACGTACAAGATAGGTAATGTATAATCTGTTGTACGAGCAAGTTGTTGACATGCAAATTGATTTAGGCCATATGTTGTGTAGTAAACATTATCTATTGGATGATGAAAAAATTCTGGAGGTATAAGTTGTGAAATTAACTAAGATTAGAAACCAAATGGAATTTTTAAATATTGATGGATTGTTTGTAACAAATAGAGAGAATATCCGTTATTTAACCAATTTCACGGGTTCTGCTGGGGTTGTATTGATTACGAAATCAAATGCTATCTTCTTAACTGACTTTCGATATTCAAAACAAGCACGTGAACAAATTATTGGGTATGAGATTGAGGTATGTGGGCAGTCGAATACATTAATGCAGACTGTTTTTAATCAGATCAAAAGGCTTAGAATTTCTAGATTAGGATTTGAGACAAATCATATTACACATGCGGAATATTCACTACTTAAGGAAGAAATTGATGTTGAATTAGTTGCTGTAAAAAAAGTTGTAGAAACACTGCGTACAATAAAATCAAAAGACGAAATAGATAAAATTAGAACAGCTGCTTCCATTGCGGATTCAGCCTTCCTGCATATACTCAATTTTATTAGACCGGGTGTTACAGAAGTTGAGGTCTCAAATGAACTAGAACACTATATGCGATTAAAAGGTGCGTCATCAAACTCTTCAACAATTATTGTGGCTTCGGGCTATCGCTCTGCTTTACCACATGGGGTTGCCAGTGAAAAGATCATCGAAAAAGGGGATATGGTGACACTTGATTATGGTGCATTATACCAAGGATATCGGTCAGATATGACAAGAACAGTAGCTGTCGGTGAACCAGATACGAAATTAAAAGAAATCTATCAGATTGTCCTAGCTGCTTTATTACGTTGTACTAGTGCAATCAAACAAGACATGCCAGCTAAAGAGGTTGATGCTATTGTTCGGGATTATATTACTAAACAGGGATATGGTGAATATTTCGGGCATGGGGCAGGACATGGAATTGGGTTGAACATACATGAAGATCCATTCTTCTCTAAATCATCAGATCAAATTGTTAAAGCGGGCATGGTAGTCACTGTTGAACCTGGTATTTATATACCTGACCTTGGTGGCGTTCGTATTGAAGATGATATCGTTATTGGTGATCAACAAAATGAGATTATAACAAAATCACCGAGAGAATTGATTATTATCTGAGTACAAAAAAAGATTAAGAAAGTATAAGAATTGGTAAAAAAGGAGGAATATAAATTGATCAAAACGCAAGTAGAAACAAGAGCTCAAGCCTTTGAACTAAGGGATGTATCCGTGACAGGTGGACCTTTCAAATATGCGATGGAATTGAATAAGGAATATTTATTACAGCTTGAACCTGATCGCTTGCTTGCTAGATTTAGAGAATATGCGGAATTAGAGGTAAAAGCACCTCAATATGAAGGCTGGGAATCTATGACTCTATCAGGTCACTCACTTGGTCATTATTTGTCTGCTTGTTCCATGATGTATGTTTCATTAGAGGATCAGCGGTTCAAAGAACGTGTTGATTATATTGTTGATGAGCTGCGGGTATGTCAAACTGCTCATGGAAATGGATATGTTTCAGGGATTCCAGGGGCAAAAGAGGTGTTTCAAGACGAGGTTGCTAAAGGAGATATTCGTTCAAAAGGCTTCGACCTTAATGGCTTATGGGCACCGTTATATACGATTCATAAGTTATTCGCCGGTTTACGTGATGCCACTCACCTTGTTGGAAACCCATTGGGGATTGAAATTGCAGTGAAATTAGCGGACTGGTTATATGATTGTCTATACCATCTCGATGATGATCAAATGGAGAATTTGATGGGCTGCGAGTATGGGGGTATCAATGAAGTGTTGGCTGATCTATATGCAGATACAGGTGATATGAAGTATATGAAGTTTGCCGAACGTTTTTGGCATAAATCTGTCCTAGATCCACTTGCTGAACGGAAGGATAGCTTGTCAGGTTTGCATGCGAATACACAAATTCCAAAGATAATTGGACTTGCTCGTCAATACGAGTTAACGAATGATACGAAGCGAAAAGAAACAACCGAGTTCTTTTGGGAGCAAGTAGTTAAACATCATTCATATGTAATCGGAGGAAATAGTTTTGAAGAATACTTTGGTGAGCCAGATCAATTAAGTAATAGGATTGGCCCACATACAACGGAAACATGTAATACGTACAATATGTTAAAGCTAACCAATTATTTGTTTGAATGGAATAGTTCTGCACAAGTTGCTGACTATTATGAGCGTGCTCTATTAAATCATATTTTAGCTTCTCAACATCCGGTACAGGGCGGGGTTACATACTGTATATCCTTGGATATGGGTGGTTTCAAGGATTATAATAGAAAGTTTGATCATTTCACATGTTGTATCGGTACAGGAATGGAAAACCATGCAAGTTACGGAAGTAGTATTTATTTTCATAATCAAGATAAATTGTTTGTCAATCAGTTTATCCCATCAACCCTGCAATGGAAGGAAAAAGGAATATCCATTGTTCAAGATACAGCATTTCCTGAAGATGATTCAGTTATCCTGAAGATTTCTTGTTCGGAAGACGTGAATTTCTCCCTTCATATTCGATACCCGTATTGGGCTGAGAAAGGGGTAGAATTAGCAATTAATGGTGTGGCACAACAAGCTGAGCAGAAGCCAAGTTCATTTATAAAAATTGATCGTCTATGGCAAAATGGAGATGAAATAAAACTGAAAATGCCAATGACATTGCGACTTGAACAAATGCCCGATAATCCGAATAGGGTTGCTATCATGTACGGACCTCTCGTTCTTGCAGGGGAACTTGGACCTCTCAATGATCCAAAAGCAGCCGAAAACTTATATACCCCTGTCATGATACCAAAGGATAAGTCGTTAACGGAGTGGTTACAGCCAGTAGAAGGAAAACGAAATACATTTGTAACAGTCAATGCGGGTTATCCAAGAGATGTCAATTTGTATCCATTTTATCGTATACACGATAAGATGTATTCTATTTACTGGGATTTATTCACAGAGGATGAATGGGAAAAATTAAATGTGGAGTATCTCGAAGCCAGAAATAAATTAAGTATTCTCGAGAAAGCAACGATTGATTATGTACAGCCAGGTGAAATGCAACCAGAGCGTGACCACAATTTTGATGGTGAAAATACCCGCGTTATATCATTACAAAGTCGAAAAGGAAGAACCGCTTATGATGGATGGTTCACTTTTGACTTAAAGGTCAACGAATTAGAAAATATTACGCTGGTCATTTCCTATGCGAAGGATTTGCAAAGAAGGGAAACAGAGTACGATATTTTTGTTGAAAATACACTGTTGAATAATCCAAAAGAGGGCTTTAACGAGACTACTAGATTCCATAATGTCACCTATGATCTTCCGAAAAAAATTTACGAAGGAAAAGAAAAAATAACAGTGAAATTTCAATCACATAAACAAGGAAGAGTTCGAAGGGTATTTGGATTACGAATGGTGAATAAGGATGAATACACAAAATTAGTCACAACTAATTAGTAAAATTAAATAAGATAAGCTAGCTTCTAGATATTTATATCTGAATTTTCGGGAAATAAAAAAATAGCATATTTTAATAATTGTAGGAGAAAGGGTGTTACCAGTTGAAGGTGAAGATTCAGGATTCCTTTTGGTCAAAATACCAAGAACTTATCCACAATGTAGTCATTCCATTTCAGTGGGAAGTAATGAATGATACTCATCCTGACACGGAACCAACCCATACTATTCAGAATTTCCGAATTGCTGCAGGTGAAGATGAAGGTGAATTCCATGGGATGCGATTTCAAGATAGTGATTTAGCAAAATGGCTGGAAACTGTAGGACATACATTAGCCCATATGCAAAATCGAGACTTAGAGGAACTAGCTGATGAAGCAATTAAATTAATTGGAAGAGCACAGCAACCTGACGGGTATTTGAATACTTATTTTACTGTAGCAAGGCCAGGTAAGAGGTGGACAAATCTCCATAATGATCATGAGTTATATTGTGCTGGCCATATGATTGAGGCAGCAGTTGCTTATTATCATGCAACAGGGAAATCAGAACTAATAGACATTGTTTGTAAGTATGTCGATCACATTTCCACTGTAATCGGGCCAGAAGTAGAAAAAATCAGAGGGTATGATGCACATCCAGAAATCGAACTAGCATTAGTTAAGTTATACCGTGTTACAAAAAATCCGCAACACCTTCAATTGAGCAAATTTTTCGTAGAGGAACGTGGTGCACAAAAACCACATTTCTTTGACGTCGAAGCAAATAATTATCCTGAAAATTTCGTGCGTCATCGAGAAAAAGATTATTCACAAGCACATATCCCTATAAGAGAACAGGTAACAGCTGAAGGTCACGCTGTACGAGCTATGTATTTATATAGCGCTATGGCTGATCTTGCAAAGGAGTATGATGATCAGGAATTATATAGTATTTGCAAAAAGATATGGAATAATGTTGTTACAAAAAGAATGTATGTAACAGGTGGAATCGGTTCACAAGCAAATGGGGAGAGATTTACGATTGATTATGACCTGCCAAATGATCGATCCTATACTGAAACATGTGCGGCAATTGGATTTGTATTTTGGGCAAGAAGAATGTTAGAAATTAGCCCTGAACGTGAATATGCAGACAGTATGGAACGAGCTTTATACAACGGAGTCTTAAGTGGAATGTCACAAGATGGAAAAAAGTATTTTTATGTTAATCCCTTGGAGGTTTGGCCGGAAGCTTGTGAATTTCGACATGATTTAAGGCATGTGAAAAATACGAGACAGCCGTGGTTTGGCTGTGCATGTTGCCCGCCTAATATTTCGAGATTAGTAGCTTCATTAGGTGAATATATTTACACCCAAAATGAAGATGAACTATTTGTTCATTTATACACTGGAAATAAGTTAAACTTCCAAGTGGGAATTGAGACAATCCAACTTGCACAAGTAACGAATTATCCATGGGAAGATACTGTTCAAGCTCATATTCAACTTAATAATGATACCGTTTTCACCCTTGCTCTTCGATTACCAGAGTGGTGTGAAAATCCGCAAATATTCGTAAATCAAGTGAGAATCAACCTTTCAGGATGTATAGAAAATGGTTATGCGAAAATAAAGCGAACTTGGAAAGACCAAGACCAAGTCACACTCATCTTGCCTATGACCATACAGAAAGTAAGGGCTCATCCACATGTCAGAGAAAATATCGGGAAAGTGGTGCTCCAAAGAGGACCGATTGTTTACTGCCTGGAAGAAGTTGATAATGGGAAAAATTTACCAATTATTACACTATCAAAAAACTCTGATCTCATTATCGACTTTGATGATGGGGTATTGAAGGGAGTGCCTATTATTAAAGGGAATGCGTATCGTTATGATAGTTCGCATTGGACAAATAAATTGTATCAATCAACCGCTGCAATCAAGGACGATGTAATTCCAATCAACATAATAGCTGTCCCTTACTACCTATGGAATAATAGGGGACCAGGGGAAATGATTACATGGATTCATGCGAATTAAAGAAATGTTTCTAAATGAAGGTGTTAGCCTTGGAAAAAGCTAATTTTCATAAGACTGCACCATTCCGTCATGATTAATGTTGACTTCTGATTGCGAAAAACAGTCAGAAAATTGTTAAAATTTAGTGTCTGTAATCAGACTCTAAACGGAGGTGTCACATGTGAAAAGAAATAGAACTGGCGGTGGAATAGAAAGAATGGAAAGGAACTGGGGGATTTTACTTGCTACCCCAGCTATACTGGGCTTCTTATTATTAAATCTGGGACCTATGCTCTTTTCATTCTACATAGCCATGACAGACTGGAGGGTAGGTGGAGTTCCTACTTTCATAGGGCTTGATAACTTTATAGGGATGTTTACCGGGGACAGGCTCTTTAAGAAATCAATGTTTGTAACAACGTATTATACACTTGGAAGTGTTCCAGTAGTAATAGGCGTTGCCTTCTTTGTTGCGATATTACTTAATCAAAAGGTAAAGGGGTTAAGTGTTTTTCGTACAATTTTCTACTTACCAGTCTTAGTTCCAAGTGTAGCAAACTCAATGCTGTGGCTATGGATCTTCAACCCGGATTTTGGTCTTATGAATACTGGTTTGAAAGCAATCGGGCTACCTGGTCTCATGTGGCTTTATAGTGAAACAACAGCAATTCCATCGCTGATCTTAATGAGTTCATGGGCAATGGGAAATACGATGATCATTTTCTTAGCAGGATTACAAGGAGTGCCCCGTCATTTGTATGAAGCAATAGAAGTAGATGGGGGAAATGCTTTCCATAAATTGAGATATGTGACAATACCACTCATGACACCTGTTATCTTCTTTAATCTTGTGATGGCTTTGATTAATACGTTCCAAGTATTTAACGAAGCATACATTATGACGAATGGCGGACCAAACCATGCCACTTATTTCTATGTATTCAATTTATTTGAAAAGGCTTTTAGACAGACTGAGATGGGATATGCAAGTGCCATGGCAGTTATTCTATTCTTCGTTATTATGGCTGTTACAGCACTGGTTTTCAGAACTGCAAAATCATGGGTTTATTATGAGGGGGAGAAATCGTAATGAGCTTGCAAGAAGTACAAACGAATACAGAACCCAAAGCAACAATAATAGTAAACACTCCAAAGTTTACAATTGGGCGAGCTCTAATCTATTTTATTTTAATTGCACTGAGCGTTGTAATGCTATTACCTTTTGTATGGTTAATACGCAGTTCGTTTATGAGTAATACACAAATCTTTACATTTCCACCAGAGTGGGTACCGAATCCATTTTTATGGGAGAACTATCCAAAGGCATTAACGGTCGTTCCTTTTCTAAAGTACTTAATAAATACGTTAATCTTAGAATTTTGGAATGTTGCAGGGACACTGATCACATGTTCATTAGCTGCTTTTAGTTTTTCCCGATTGAAATGGAAGGGGCGAAATCTTGTATTTGGGATTATCTTAACTGCACTAATGTTACCATATGCAGTAACATTAATCCCTACTTTTATACTTTGGCAAAAACTAGGGACAATTAATACCATTATTCCATTAACTGTGCCATCTTGGTTAGGAACTCATGTGTTTGCCATTTTCCTATTGAGACAATTTTTCATGACGATACCAAAAGAGTTAGATGAAGCTGCTTATATTGATGGTGCCAATCCATTTCAAGTACTATGGAGAGTTATTATCCCATTATCGAAACCAGCCTTTATCGTTGTGTTCATTTTTACTTTTATCGCTGTTTGGAATGATTTTCTTGGTCCACTCATTTACTTGCAAGATCGTGAAAAATTTACATTAGCTGTAGGATTAGCACAATTTAGTGGTTTATACAATGCGCAATGGGGATATTTAATGGCGGCATCAACAGCTATGATTACTCCGATTATCATTATGTTCTTTATTGCCCAGAGATACTTCTTAGAAGGAATAGCACTAACAGGTGTTAAAGGATAATGCAATAATAAGTAAAACATTTTGAGAGCTTAAAGGAGGTGTTTTCAGTCTACATCACCAAAATATTAATTTATTAAAATAATGGAAAAATCAGAGAGGGGAGTTATTTTTGAAAAAGATTAAGAGTTTTATGCTAATCATTTGTTCTGCTCTATTGATGTTGGCTGGATGTCAAAGCTCTAAAAGTAATAGTAGTAATAATAGTAGTAGTAGTAATAGTACCAGTAGCAGTAATAGTAGTAGCAGTAGTGAAGATATAGTAGAGTTAAGATTTATGTTCTGGGGCGGGATTGCTGAACAACAATCCGTTCAGTACATGGTGGATAAATTTAATAATGAAAATCCAAATATTAAAGTAAAAGCTGAACACGTTCCAGATGAATATGAAACCCGACTTGTAACATTAATGGCTTCAGGAGACTTACCAGATGTAGCCTATGTTCCTGAAGGGTTGGTCTTACAATGGGGAATTGATGGGCATATTATGGATTTAACAAAATATGAAAAAGACTATCCTGAACTTGCTAGCCGAATTCCTGAAACTTATTTGTACTATGATGAAGGGAAACATCTAGGGAACTCAACAGCAATCGAAGTTATGAATATTTACTATAATAAAGATTCTTTTGAGAAGGCAGGTGTTGAGCCACCTCCAACAAATATTATAGATGCATGGACGTGGGATGAATTTTTAACAGCAGCGAAAAAACTCACTATTGATCGAAATGGCAATAATGCATTAAGTCCAGACTTTGATCCGAAAAATATTCAACAATTCGGTATTGATACTCCAACATACTGGGCAGCATGGTATCCATTTGTCCGAAATAATGGCGGAGACATTGCAAATGAAGAAGGTACTGAGTTTACGATGAATCAACCGGAAGCTGTAGAGGCCTTACAATTATTACAAGACTTGATTCATAAACATCACGTTGCTCCAACACCAACTCAACAAGCAGATATGCCAGAAACAACAATGGGGCTAGATACGAAGCGATTTGCAATGTTAATCGACGGCCAATGGAGTTTGAATGATTATAAAGAAATGGATGTGAATTTTGGTATTGGTGTATTACCAAAAATGAAGGTTGCAGCTAAATCAGTTACTAGCGCTGGTGCGACCTCAATTTTCTCTAGTACAAAACACCCTGAAGAAGCCCTTAAATTCTATCTCTATCATAATGATCCTGAGATTGTAAACTTATATGAAGATGGATTGTGGATGCCTGTTCAAGATAAGTACTATAAAGACCAAAAGTTTACAGATAAGTGGTTAAAAGATGGTGTTCATCCGCCAGAATATAAAGAAGCTGTTATAGATTATACATTAGAAGGTATTTATCGAAACCCGGCAGTTACCTTGAAAAACTGGAGTGCTATTCGTACAGAAGTCTTTAGTACTATGGATCTATTATGGCTAGGTCAAGGATCTGCGCAAGAATTAATGGATAAGCTTTCTGAACATGTTAATCCATTGTTAAAAGGAAGATACCCAACTAGGGGTGAATAATGAATCCATACAATGGTACGGGGCTGTATTGGCTCCGTACTATATTCATAATTATTTCTTTCGTTCTAGTCAATCTATTTGTTATTACTGAAATATAGGGGGCACATCAAATGGGGACAAACGGATTAATGGATTTTATTTATCGAGCGAGTGATTGGATTATCAGACTTGCATATGTTAATTTTTTATGGATGTTATTTAGTATTCTAGGTCTAATTATTTTTGGAATATTTCCTTCAACGGTTGCGATGTTTACAGTTTTACGTCAATGGATACGAAGTGATAAGGACATTAAGGTATTTAAAACCTTTTGGAGTACATTTAAGTCAGAATTCCTAAAATCAAATATTTTAGGATTTATTTTACTTGGAATTGGCTTCATTCTTTACATAGACTTTAAGTTTTTCTCAACGATTGACGGCTGGGTTGCGACAATCCTCAACTTAGTGTTACTAAGTTTGTTTGTCATTTATGCAATTGTTGTGTTATATATTTTCCCTGTAAAAGTCCATTTCGAATTGAAAACAATACAATACTTTAAATATGCACTCGTTATTGGAGTTTCTTTTCCAAAAACTACTCTTCTTATTGCATTAAGCGTCTTAATATTACAATACATCATGTCGTATATTACCATATTGATTATTTTCTTTCTTGGTAGTTTAATTAGTTT
>NZ_JBALPC010000107.1:0-18548 GCF_036965225.1 Bacillus sp. JJ1474
CGATTAGCTCTTTACATATTATCATTTAATTAGAATGTTTTATACTGCTGCTTCTTCTTCACAATTTTCCAGTTCATCTAATACTCGGACAAATTGTCCATCGTTATATGGGTATCCGGCTTTTGTGATTTTTACTTTCACAATTTTTCCGACCATTTCTTCAGTTGCTTGGAAAACAACTTTAAGATAATTATCAGTATAGCCGACATATAGTCCGCCTTCCTGCTGTTCCTTGAATTCTTCCTCAGGAATGACTTCCAAAACCTCTCCCTCAAATTGGGATGCGTATTCTTTTGCAAGCTGGTCAGATAAAGAAATTAAGCGATGAACACGTTCATTCTTCACTTCTTCGTCTATTTGATCTTCCATTCTGGCTGCTGGCGTTCCTGTTCGTTTAGAGTAAGGGAAAACATGCAGCTCTGAGAATTTATGTTCTTTAATAAAATTATACGTTTCCATAAATTCCTCTTCTGTTTCACCTGGGAAGCCGACAATGACATCAGAAGTAACTGCTAAACCTGGGAGAGCTTCTTTTAAGCGATCTAGACGTTCGCCGAAGAACTCCATTGTATATTTTCTGCGCATTCTTTTTAGAACCGTATTTGACCCTGACTGCAGCGGGATATGAAGATGTCTTACGATCATGTTAGATTGATTAATAACCTCAATAACTTCGTCCGTAATCTGGCTAGCTTCTATAGAGGAGATTCTGATTCGCTTTAATCCCTTTACTTGTGCTTCTAAATCACGAAGGAGCATTGCCAAGTTATAATCTTTCATGTCCTCTCCGTAGCCGCCTGTATGAATACCTGTTAAGACAATTTCTTTATAGCCAGCATCCACTAATTGCTGTGCCTGGCGAATAACTTCTTGCGGGTCTCTTGAACGCATTAATCCGCGTGCCCAAGGAATGATACAAAATGTGCAGAAGTTATTACAGCCTTCTTGTATTTTAAGGGAAGCACGTGTACGATCTGTAAAAGCAGGCACATCAAGCTCTTCATATACGCGGCTTTTCATAATATTGCCTACCCCGTTAATCGGCTGGCGTTCTTGCTTGTATTGAGCGATATAATCTAGCATTTTCACGCGATCCTGCGTTCCTACTACGATATCAACCCCTGGGATGGCCATAATTTCTGCTGGAGAGGTTTGGGCATAACAGCCTGTCACACAAATAACCGCATCCGGGTTTTTTCGAATCGCTCTACGGATAACCTGACGGCTTTTCTTATCTCCGGTATTCGTAACCGTACAAGTATTAATGACATAAACATCGGACATTGATTCAAAATCGACCCGATCATATCCTGTTTCTTTAAATAATTGCCAAATGGCCTCTGTTTCATAATGATTCACTTTACAGCCAAGTGTATGAAATGCAACTGTAGGCATATTTTTTCACTCCATTAGTTCAAAATGATAGGAAACAGCTGATAGTGCATAAAGCGGTGCCGTTTCCGTTCTTAATATCCGTGGACCTAACCCGCAAGCCTGAAAACCGTTTTCTTTTAATAAAGAGACTTCCTGCTCAGTTAATCCGCCCTCAGGTCCAAATACGATCATAAGTGATTGGCCATGTTGAATGTTAGCCATGGTTTTATATAGTTGAGATTTCTCTCCTTGCTTCGCTTCTTCTTCAAAAGCAATCAGCTTATAGTCATACTTCTCGCTTGCTTTAATTAAAGCTTTCATATTTTGAGGAGCCATGACTTCAGGTAAAATGGTTCGATGAGACTGCTCAGCCGCTTCTTTGGCAATTTTCTGCCACCGTTCGACTTTCTTTGCGCCCTTTTTCTCATCCCATTTTACTACTGAGCGTGCTGAAATAAAAGGGATAAATCGATATGCTCCAAGTTCAGTTCCCTTTTGGATAATCCATTCCAGCTTATCCCCTTTAGGCAATCCGCTCACAATTGTTATATAGATCGGCAATTCAGGGGACCCTTCTTCCCATTTTACAACTTCTGCAATCACTTTTTCAGCGGTAATTTCTACAATTGAGCAAACAGCACTTTTTTTCAGGGGATCTACACAAATCAGCTGATCGCCTTCCTTCATTCTCATTACGCGAACAATGTGGTGATAATCATCATCTGTAATAGTGAAACAATTATCAATCGCAGATTGATTAACAAAATAACGCTGCAAAATGGACACCCTCTTTTCTGCCTTCTTCTATTATTAACGTATAAAAAGAGGGAACATATAGAAGGCTCCCCCTTTTCTAAAATGAATTCATAATTATGTTCTAACTTCCGTGCTAATTTCTTCTGCCGATTAACGCAACCCAATCTTCCATTTGAATCGTTTCTTCGATTTGGAATCCCGCTGTAATCATTGCATCCTTCACTTCTTGTTTTTTCTGCAGGATAATGCCTGATGCAATAAAGAAGCCGTCTTTTTTCACGACTGTAGCAACATCATTAGTAAATCTGAGAATAACCTCAGCTAATATATTTGCTACTACAACGTCTGCCTTTCCGGTGATTCCATCAAGCAGATTATTTTGTGCAACATTTACAATATCATGAACTTTATTCAATTCAATATTTTCCCGGGCAGAGTTCACAGCAACCTCATCGAGATCAAGTGCTGTAACTTTTTCAGCACCAAGCATGGCAACTGCAATGCTTAGTACACCTGAGCCGGTACCAACATCGATAATGTTGTCTCCCTTTTTTACGGTTCTTTCTAACGCTTGAATACACATTACTGTAGTAGGATGAGTACCAGTTCCAAATGCCATCCCTGGGTCAAGCTCAATGAGTAATTCATCACTGGAAACAGGGGTGTATTCTTCCCAGCTTGGAACGATTGTAAATCTTTCAGAAATTTTTACTGGATGGTAATATTTCTTCCAGGCAGTTGCCCATTCCTCTTCATTAACTTCACTGATGCTAATATCATTTTTGCCAATATCGATATTATATAAAAGGAGATTATTGATTTCTTCTTTAATTCCATCTATCGTTTCTGCAAGAAAACTATTTACAGGCAAATAAGCTTTGACGATAACCCCTTCTTCTGGATAGTCTAATGGATTGAGCTGGTAGATTTCACCGAATTGATCTTTTCTTTCCTTTTTAAGTTCTAATGGATCTTCAATGACAACTCCGCTTGCTCCTGCTTCATGCAGGATATTTGAAATTGGTTCTACTGCCTCATTTGTCGTATGAATACTGATCTCTGACCATTTCAATGTTTCCAACTCCATTCCATTAATCGCCCTTAAATGCACGCTTTACTTTATCAAAAAAGCTTTCCTCTTGTTCTCCTTGTGGTACTTGACCACTTATCTCTGCAAATTCATGCAGCAGCTGTTTCTGTTTTTCTGACAGCTTTGTTGGGGTTACAATACGAACGATGATATGCTGATCGCCTTTGCCATACCCTCTTACATTTTGGATCCCTTTTTCCTTTAAGCGGAACTTTGTGCCTGTTTGCGTGCCGGCTGGGACTTTTAATTTTATCTTTCCATACAGAGTCGGTACCTCTACCTCATCCCCTATAGCAGCCTGAACAAAGGTGATTGGCATTTCACAATAGACATCATCGCCATCACGTTCGAAAAATTCATGAGAGCGAACATGGAAAACAACGTATAAATCTCCGGAAGGGCCTCCATTTACGCCAGGCTCTCCTTGACCAGATACTCTGAGCTGTTGTCCGTCATCAATACCCGCTGGAATTTTAACTGCTATTTTTTTGCGTTTTTTTACTTTTCCATCCCCGCCGCAAGTGGAACATTTATGCTTAATCTGTTTACCAGTACCATTACATTGGTGACAAGTTCTGCGATTTACAATTTTACCAAAAGGCGTATTTTGTTCCATATTAATCTGTCCAGAACCATGACATTGTCCGCATGTTTCAGGCTTTGTCCCTGACTTTGCACCTGATCCGTTACAAGTTTCACAAGTTTCTTCGCGAGGAATTTCAATTTCTGTTTCCTTGCCAAAAACTGCGTCCTCAAAAGATAAAGTCATTGTGTATTGTAAATCAGCACCTTGCCGTGGCGCATTTGGATCTCTTCTGCGTGATCCGCCGCCGCCGAAGAAAGTACTAAAAATGTCTTCAAAGCCGCCGAATCCTTCAAAACCGCCGCCGCCAAAACCCTGATTAGGGTCAGTATGGCCGAATTGATCGTAATGAGCGCGCTTTTGGTCATCACTTAAAACTTCATATGCTTCTGTTACTTCTTTAAATTTCTCATCTGCATCTGGTTCTTTATTAATGTCTGGATGATATTGTTTGGATAGCTTTCGATAAGCTTTTTTTAATTCATCCTTGGATGCCCCTTTACTGACACCAAGGACTTCATAGTAATCCCTTTTACTCATTGATTACCACTCCCCGAATCTTTTCACATAAAGATTATTTTAACAGTTATTATTCAAAAATAAAAGTCAAAGTCAAGAATGACCTGACTTTGACTTTTCATCATTTAAGATTTTGAGACTTATTTATCGTCTTTAACCTCTTCGAATTCTGCGTCAACTACATTGTCATCGCTGCTTTTACCTTCTTGGCCCTCGGCCCCTTGCGCTCCTTGAGCTTGTTTAGCAGCTTCTTCATAAAGCTTCATTGTCAATGCTTGAACGATTTCTTGTAAAGCATCTTTCTTCACTTTAATTTCTTCTAAATCATTCTTTTCAATGGCAGCTTTTAAAGCATCTTTTGCTTCATTTGCTTTTGCCACTTCAGCTTCATCTACTTTACCTTCAAGATCCTTCATTGTTTTTTCAGTAGTGAAAACGAGTTGATCTGCTTCATTCCGAAGCTCTACTTCTTCCTTACGCTTCTTGTCTGCTTCCGCATTCTCTTCAGCTTCTCTTACCATTTTTTCGATTTCTTCATCAGATAAACCTGTTGAAGATTTAATTGTAATTGCTTGTTCTTTATTTGTGCCTAGATCTTTTGCACGAACATTTACAATACCGTTTTTATCGATATCAAAAGTCACTTCGATTTGAGGTATTCCTCTAGGTGCAGGAGGAATATCTCCAAGTTGGAAGCGGCCCAATGTTTTATTGTCTGCTGACATTGGACGCTCACCTTGTAGAACATGAATATCTACAGCTGACTGATTATCAGCAGCAGTCGAGAACACTTGTGATTTAGATGTTGGGATTGTTGTATTACGGTCAATTAGCTTCGTAAATACGCCACCCATAGTTTCGATACCAAGTGAAAGTGGTGTAACGTCTAATAGGACAACATCCTTAACATCACCAGAGATTACTCCACCTTGGATTGCTGCACCCATCGCTACTACTTCATCAGGGTTAACACCTTTATGAGGCTCCTTGCCCGTTTCTTTCTTGATCGCTTCTTGAACGGCAGGAATACGAGTTGAACCACCAACAAGAATAATCTTATCAATTTCAGAAGGTGAAAGTCCTGCATCTTTTAATGCTTGACGAGTAGGGCCCATAGTACGTTCAACTAAATCTGCTGTAAGCTCATCAAATTTAGCTCTTGTTAATGTTACTTCAAGGTGTAAAGGACCTGCTTCCCCTGCTGTAATGAATGGCAAGGAAATTTGAGTAGAAGTGACTCCAGATAAATCCTTTTTCGCTTTTTCAGCTGCATCCTTTAAACGCTGAGTAGCCATTTTATCTTTTGAAAGATCGATGGCATTTTCTTTTTTGAATTCCTGAACTAAATAGTCGATTATCGCTTGGTCAAAATCATCACCGCCAAGACGGTTATCACCAGCTGTAGCTTTTACATCGAATACACCGTCTCCCAGTTCAAGAATGGATACGTCAAACGTTCCTCCACCAAGGTCAAATACAAGAATTGTTTGATCTTCATCTGTCTTATCCATACCATAAGCTAAAGCAGCAGCTGTAGGCTCATTAATAATACGTTCAACTTCAAGACCAGCAATTGTTCCAGCATCTTTTGTAGCTTGGCGTTCAGCATCATTAAAATATGCTGGAACTGTAACAACCGCTTTCGTTACTTTTTCACCAAGATACTCTTCAGCATATGATTTTAAGTGTTGAAGAATAACAGCTGAAATTTCTTGAGGAGTATACGGTTTTCCTTCAGCCTCTACCTTAAAATCTGTTCCCATATGACGCTTAACAGACATAATCGTATGTGGATTCGTAATCGCTTGACGTTTTGCCACTTCCCCAACTTGACGCTCCCCATTTTTGAAAGAAACGACAGAAGGAGTTGTGCGGTTACCCTCTGGATTTGGAATAACTTTTGCCTCTCCGCCTTCTAAAACGGAAACACATGAGTTTGTAGTACCTAAATCGATTCCAATGATTTTGCTCATGTTTCTTACCTCCCGAAAATATGTATCTTATGAATTTACTTTTACCATAGCCGGACGGATCACTCTGTCCTTTAAAATATAGCCTTTTTGGAATTCCTCTACTACAGTATTTGACTCGAAGCCTTCCAACTCAGCTTGCATCACTGCTTGATGGACTTGAGGATCAAATTCCTTTCCAACAGCTTCAATCTGTTCTGCTCCTTCATTTTTCAGAGCTTCCAGCAAGCTGCGATAAACCATTTCCATTCCTTGAAGAACGGATTTCACTTGTTCATTATCAGATTCCATTTGCAGCGCTCTCTCAAAATTATCGATAGCAGGCAGCAAATCAGAAATTAACTTTTGAGCTCTATATTTTTCAGACGATTCAAGATCTAATCTTGCTCTCCGTCTGGAATTATCAAAATCGGCTTGAAGACGATAGTAACGGTTTTCTATATCAGCTAGTTTGGCCTCTAACTCAACCGTTTTTTCCTGAGCTTTCACAAGTTGTTCTTCTAAAGAAGCTTCTTCAGAAAGTTCGTTCACTGCTTCTGTATCATCAGAATGGGCTGCAGTTTCCGTTTCAGAAACATCAGTCTCATCAGCTTGATCAGAATTTTGGATTGTTTCTTCTTCTAAAATATTTTTTTCATCTGCCAATTTATTCACCTCCCTTTAAGTACAAATAAATAAACACAAGGAAAGGGATGGGGGTCTTGACCCTGAGGGGCCCCCACCCTTAGTCAATATTTCCAACGTCAATCACTTTGATACAGCTTCGTCAATACTGCTGAAAGGTCTGTGCTAATATAGTCCAATAAACTAATTACACGGGAATATTCCATCCTTGTAGGACCTAATATAGCAATGGTCCCTAGTTGTTCAGCACCCATTGAATATGTTGCTGTAATTAAACTGCAATTTTCCATAGCTGTATTATTATTTTCTTTGCCTATTTTGACATTAATTCCTGACTTGTTTTTTCGAATTAGCTCATAAATGCTATCTTCGTGTTCAATCATATCCATTAAATTTTTTATTTTTTCAATGTCATGAAATTCAGGCTGACTAAGCATATTTGATTTCCCGCCAAAGAATAGCTTCTCGTGAGCTGGGATCTTTAGTGTATCTGCGATAGAATGCAGAATATAATCATAATTAGTAATATGCTGCCTTAGAAGAATAGCTACTTCTTTATAGATTTTTTCATTCAAGCTTTCAATTGGAGCGCCAGCTAAGCGATCATTCAAAATATTGACCAGTTTTTCAAGATCACCGGAATTCATTGTTTCAGGAAGATGAAACATTCGATTCTCGACATGACCAGAATCAGTGACAATGATCGCAATGGCTGTCTGATTATTTAAAGGAACGATTTGAATTCTCTTTAATTTATTATCTTTAACAGCGGGGCCTAACACAATTGAAGTATAGTTAGTCAGTTCCGATAATATTTTAGCTGACCTCTGTACAATCTTTTCAAGTTCAAAAATTCTTTCGGCAAATACAGACTTTAACTTATGGATATCCTGCTGATTTAGCTTTTGAGGAGAAAGCAAATGATCCACATAATAGCGATACCCTTTTTCGGAAGGAATTCTTCCGGATGAGGTATGTGTTTTTTCAATAAACCCCAGCTCTTCTAAATCAGACATTTCGTTTCGAATTGTCGCAGAACTAAATGTAATTTTGTCCTTTTTCGACAAACTTCTTGAACCGACTGGCTGCGCAGATTGAATAAAATCATCAACAATAACCTGAAAGATCAATAATTGGCGATCAGTCAACACAATTATCACCTCTGTTAGCACTCTTTAGATGTGAGTGCTAATTCTACTAATAAATTATCAAATCAATGGTTTGGTGTCAATAAAAACGAGATGTGATTTTTTATCTTAGAAAGAACTGAAAAACTTCATTTCCAAGGTACCGTCCTTTTTTCGATAATTGAATCTGATTTTCAGTAACGATGATCCATTCACGATTTTTTAATTCTTTCAATTCCTCTTTAAATAATTCGACAGGATTTTCACCAAATTTCTCGATAAAGCGAGAAATGGCTACGCCTGCTGTTTTTCTTAGACCTAAAAACATTTCTTCTTCAATCTGCTCAGTCCGTGTAACATGGCTTTCTTCGAGTATAGGCAATCTCCCCATCTTCAATGAGTCCATATACTTTTTTAATGGTCCATGATTGGAAACACGTTTGCCATTAACATACCCATGTGCTCCAGCACCAAATCCGTAATACCACTCATTATTCCAATAAGTTAGATTATGTTTGCTCTCAAATCCTGGTTTAGAGAAGTTACTGATTTCATATTGGTTGAAACCATGTTTATCCATCTCTTCCATTAATATTTTGAACATTTCTGTTTCTGTGTCTTCTCCTGGAGATTGGAGCTTTCCTTTTTTCATTAAGTTATAGAATACGGTTTTGGGCTCGATAATTAGAGAATAACCAGAATAGTGGTCAATATCTAACGTGAAAGAAGTCTCTAATGTTTCTCTGAAATCAGACACTGTTTGTCCAGGCAAGCTATAGATTAAATCAATGCTAATATTTTCGAACCCTATTTTTTTTGCAGCTTCAACAGATTGAAAAACATCTTTTGCCCGATGCACCCTGCCAATTTTCTTAAGCAGTTCTTCATTAAAAGTCTGTACCCCGAAGCTAATTCTATTAACTCCTGCTTCGTAAAGAATACGAAGTTTTTCTTCTGAGAGGTCACCGGGATTTGCCTCAAACGTAAACTCCGTTTGTTCGTTGTATGGCAGGCGGTCTTTTATGATTCGGCAAAGCATATCAAGCTGCTGTTCATTTAATGCAGTTGGCGTGCCTCCCCCGACAAAAATGGAATTTAATTGGACAGCAGGGGAATCAATTAATGTTAGCTCCATTTCTTTATTTAATGAATTAAGATACTCATCAACAGGCTGCCCTTCGAGAAACACTTTATTAAAATCACAATAGTGGCAAATATGCTCACAGAAAGGGATATGAATATAGGCTGCTTTTATCATTATTAACACACCCTTATTATTTATTTCATTAAAAAAGAGGCCGGAGCCGCTTTTATTTTGACAGCATTTCCAACCTCCTTTTATAGAATCTATCTATTTTACTTCTTTTTGTTGGTATCGTCCATTTTCAAAACAGCCATGAAAGCTTCTTGAGGAACTTCTACCGATCCTACTTGCTTCATGCGTTTCTTACCTTCTTTTTGCTTTTCCAGCAGCTTACGTTTACGGGAAATGTCTCCACCGTAACACTTCGCTAATACATTTTTCCCCATTGACTTAATGGTTGAACGAGCAATTATCTTCTGGCCAATTGCCGCTTGGACCGGAACCTCGAATTGCTGGCGTGGAATAAGTTCCTTCAGTTTTTCTACAATTATCTTTCCACGGTCATATGAGAAATCTTTATGGACAATAAAGCTCAATGCGTCAACTTTTTCTCCGTTTAAAAGGATATCCATTTTAACAAGCTTGGATGGCTTATAACCAATTAACTCATAGTCAAAGGAAGCATATCCTTTTGTATTTGATTTAAGCTGATCAAAGAAATCATAAACAATTTCTGATAATGGAATTTCATAAGTAATATTAACACGAGTCTCATCCATATACTGCATATTAATAAAGATTCCGCGTTTTTCTTGGCAAAGCTCCATAATCGCTCCAACATAGTCATTTGGCGCCATCATGGTTGCTTTTACATATGGCTCCTCAACGCGTTCAATTTTTTGCGGATCTGGCATTTTGGATGGGTTATCAATTTTAATATTGGAGCCATCTGTCAAAATGACATCATATATTACACTTGGTGCTGTTGTAATTAAATCGATTTTGAATTCACGCTCGATACGCTCTTGGATAATCTCCATATGAAGGAGTCCTAAAAATCCGCAGCGGAAGCCGAACCCGAGAGCCTGAGATGTTTCGGGCTCGAATTGTAAAGCCGAGTCATTAAGTTCAAGTTTCTCTAAAGCTTCACGAAGATCATTAAATTTGGCACTGTCGATTGGATATAATCCACAAAAAACCATCGGATTCAATTTACGGTATCCAGGAAGAGGCTCGGTTGCGCCATTTTTTGCATTTGTAATGGTATCACCCACACGAGTATCGCCAACATTTTTGATTGCTGCGGTTAAGAACCCTACATCCCCAACAGTCAGCTCTTCACGGACTTGTGCTTTTGGGGAAAAGACGCCAACTTCAACTACATCGAATTCCTTGCCAGTTGCCATCATTTTAATTTTGTCCCCAGCTTTTACTGTTCCTTCGACTACTCGGATATAAGCTACAACTCCACGGTAAGCATCGAATAACGAGTCAAAAATAAGTGCTTTTAGAGGGGCGTCCGGATCCCCTGTTGGTGCAGGAACCTTTTCTACGATCTGTTCTAAAATGTCCTCAATACCGATGCCAGCTTTAGCGGAAGCAAGAACAGCCTCAGAAGCATCAAGACCGATTACTTCTTCTATTTCATTCCTTACACGCTCTGGGTCAGCACTAGGAAGGTCTATTTTATTAATGACCGGCACAATTTCTAAATCATTATCAATTGCTAAATACACGTTTGCTAGTGTCTGTGCTTCAATCCCTTGTGCTGCATCGACAACTAGAATGGCACCCTCACATGCTGCCAAACTGCGGGACACTTCATAAGTGAAGTCGACGTGCCCTGGTGTATCGATTAAATGAAAGGTGTAAGTTTCTCCATCTTTCGCATTATATTTTAATTGAACTGAATTTAGCTTTATTGTAATGCCTCGTTCTCTTTCTAAATCCATAGAATCTAGCAGCTGATCCTTCATTTCTCTTGACGTTAAAGTATTCGTCTTTTCTAATATTCGGTCAGCTAAAGTGGATTTTCCATGATCGATATGAGCGATAATAGAAAAATTCCGTATCTTTGATTGTCTATTAAGTCTATCTTCTCTGTTCATTATTTCACTCCTACATAGAAAAGCGCATGCGCTCTTTGCGCCAGTGTAAAACATCTAATAAAAAATATCTTCCTTTTAACGCACAAAATATGCACTATTTTTAGATTATAGCAGTCCGTTTATGAAGATTCAATGCCAGTGGCTGATTAATATACGATGAAACAAAAAATAAGTTTCACTTCGGATGTATTCTAGTATAAAACAAAAAAGGCCGCATCGCTGCAGCCGCATTATTTTTCTCTTATTAAATCGGTTATGAAATGTACCACGTCTTCAGTCATAGTAGATATGCCTTCAGATAGCTTCTTACCCATTGTTGAAAAAAAGTTATAGGCTTTCATTTCCTCCAGCTTCGCTTTTTTCTGCTCGAGGTCATGACTAGAAACATCATTGCCTAAAATGGATGCTTGCAGACCTCCACTGTCATTCTCCTGTAAGGTAAATGCTCCTTTGAAATTTGCATCATTATAGCCTTTCATCTTTGTTATCCCTTCACTAGCCTGCTGCATGCTAAATAATACAACAATAAACATGAGTATTGTAAGGAAAAAGGTCTTCAACATAAACCATTTCATAACTGATCACCTATCTATACTATTTCTTTTCAGACTGTTCTTGTACAGTATTACTAACACTTTCTGCTTGCCAAAAAAATTCGCTAAATACGTCTGCTAGTGCCTCTGCCGACCGATTTAATTCTTCAAATGTGTTATCAACACCGCCAAATTCAATTAATATGGCATTTTCTGATAAATCCTGATTATATATACCGTTATTGCCCGATCCTTGCTGCGGCAGAACCCCTCTGCTTAAACCTTTGTATTTTTCCTCGAGTCTTTTATGCAATTCATTGGCTAAACGTGCATTCTTTTCATAATTCGGATGCTCTGTTCCAATGACGAAAGCTAGCTTTGCATATGGTTTTCCATTAATCTCTTTCGTTGTATCATTTTTTCTATGGGAATCCCTATGAATATCAATTAAATAAGTCAAATTTCGGTCATTACTCGTTGCTGCTTGAACAACTGATCTAGATTCTTGATAGGATCGCCAATAATCCCATCCTTTTTCATTCAATTTTGCTTGTATATTCGTCTTTTCAACAGTTGTCCCGATCCCTTTACTCTCTAGTTCTTCCTTTAGCTTATCGCCAATTTTAGTAACATTTAATTGGGAATGATGAGCCAAATTAGGATTAGTCACATCCTTTAAATACGGAAGGAAGGATTCCGTATTATGGGAAAAATACAAATAAACGACTTTTCTATCTCCTGTAGTGTTTATGGATGGTTCTGCTGTTTTTTCTCCGCTTGGCTTCTCTAAATCCTCGATATTCTGAAGTGTAGCTTGCTGTTCAGCCCTAAGGAGCTCAATGGGCGGGGCGGATTCAAATGGCATATTCGTATAATTCGTGCCTTCACCCGCGACTAAAATTTCCTTGTCATATATAGAGAAATAGGGTAATTCCCTGCCCAATAAACTTCTTGGATCATCTAAATTGATATTAGTAGAAAGTTTAAATAACATGTTCATGATGGTTGGGGAGCCCGTCTTCTCGTCCAAGCTTTGCATAAAATGATGGTTTTCCCAACCAAGGAAATGATAGAGCATTTCTCCTGTTATTTTATTAGCAGCCGTATTTACAGATGATGAGCTGATTCTATATTCGGGTTTTAACACAGTTAAAACACCGCTCAGTGAAAAAATCATAAATAAGAACAGCAGAAAACCGCCAAATATTTTTAGTAAGCTTGTCCCTTGTATAAACACAGCAATTCCGTTCGTTTTAATAGGTTTCATTCTTCCACCTCTCTTTGCTAGTCTAGTAATTCATATGACTTCGCTAGAAAGGATAGAACAGAAATATTTACCTTGTATAAAAACCTGCATTTTCTTGGTCAACATTTTGATGTAATGCCGCGTTTAGCCCATTGGCAAGAAGATTTGCCATATCCTCAATAAAAATATCTACTTCTTTCGGTGTTACCATTAGGTTATGTCCAATCGGAGAGAGGACTTCATATATTAGTTTTCTCTTCTCCTCATCAGGCAATGTTCCAATCATACCAAGGAAAGTTTTTCTATGGTGTTCTTCTGGCAGGTCTTCTTCAGTCAGCTTTCTGCGTTCGCCAAAGCTCATTCCTGCAGGAGCCAACGATCTTGAAGGTCTGTCCCCTTCTCTCATTTCTTTCCCGAAGTGTTTTAGTATATAGTCGATCGTATCACTTGTGATAGATACAGCGTCAACAACAGTTGGAACGCCAATGGCAATGACAGGAATCCCTAATGATTCCTGGCTAATTTCTTTTCGCTTATTTCCAACGCCTGAACCAGGGTGAATTCCAGTGTCTGAAATTTGAATGGTCGAATTTACTCTTTCTAATGAACGAGAGGCAAGTGCATCAATGACAATCACAAAATCTGGTTTTGTTTTATCAACAATTCCAAAGATGATATCACTAGTTTCAATACCTGTTAGCCCCATAACTCCAGGAGCAATAGCACTGACAGGACGATAGCCCTCTTCAACACTTTCAGGCTGTAATTGATAGAGATGTCGCGTGACAAGAAGGTTTTCACAAACTTGCGGTCCAAGAGCATCAGGAGTTACATTCCAATTTCCCAGTCCGACAACTAAACAGGAGGCATCCGCTTTAATACCTAGCTGCTTCAAAAACTGAGCAAGCTCAGAGGCAAATATTTTGACAACTTTTTTTTGCATTGGTGTATCTTGCTGGCGAATGCCTATTGCTTCTAGTGTTAAATATTTTCCTTCTTTTTTCCCTAAAGATTTGGCTCCTTCTTTTGTCACTTCAACATATGATACTTTAATATCATCCTCTTCTTTTTCTTTAATGATAACCCCTTCAATATGCGAAAGATTTTCCTCCTCTTGAATATGTTTATCGCGATCCGCTATGACCATTTCCCGTGCTTCAATAGCCAAATCTGTTCTAATCGAATATTTACTCAAATCCATTGACTCTTCCATATTGAATCCCCCTCGCATCTTTTGCTATAAGTTAGACTATTTACTATTCTTTCCTTTTCTTAGCAAAACATTCAGTAAAACTCCTAACTTAAATTGTCCGAAATTAGGAAAAACTAAGGGAGAGTATTGCAAAATTCCAGCGTGTTTGATAAAATATCACTTGTTCTTAATATTAAATTGTTAATGAATGTTTATGTCGAGTTATAATATAATCTCGATGCTGCCCTCAGGAGGTGAATGGAATGCCAAATATTAAATCTGCTATTAAGCGTGTGAAAACGAACGCATCTAAAAACGCTCAAAACGCTACTGTTAAATCTGCTATGCGTACAGCTGTTAAGAAGGTTGATGCTGCTATCGTTCTTAACGATGCTGCTGCTGCGAAAGAAACTTTCGTTGATGCTGCTCGTAAATTAGACAAAGCCGCTTCTAAAGGTCTTATCCACAAAAACGCTGCTGCTCGTAAAAAGTCTCGTTTAATGAAAAAAATGAACACTTTAAACGCGTAAGCTTGCTTTGGCTATCTTCCTAAAGATAGCCTTTTATTATGCAAAAAAACGACCAATTAGGTCGTTTTAATTTGGTTTACTATGGAGGCGAAACAGAAACATCTCTATTAGCAATTCTTTATTCATACCGCCTGTCTTCATTTGAAAATCTGCATCTGCTAATAATTTCATTATTTGCGCTAGCTCTTTTTCATCAAAAGCTTGAGCCTGTCCTGCAGCTAGCTTAACGCGGAAAGGATGGACCTTTAAGGCCCCTGCAATCTGCTGTTGGCCATATCCTCTTCTAGCTAGCTCCTTTACTTGATAAATCAGCCTAAATTGTCCAGTAATAACAGATAAAATTTTGATCGGCTCTTCATTTTGCTTAAGCAGATCATAATAGATCCGTAAAGCCTCTTCAATTTTCCGTTGTACAATCTTATCTACTAGAGCAAAGATATTTTGCTCTAAAGAACGAGAAACTAATCTTTCAACTAATTGGAAATCAATTCTGTTGCCCGCACCTGAATATAATGCAAGCTTATCCATTTCACTCGTTAGTAAAAACAAATTTGTACCTGCAAGAGTTAGCATGTATTCGACTGCTTCATCTTCTATTTCAACACCATTATAAGCAGCACGTTTTCTAATCCATCCTTTTAACTCCGCTTCATTCAGCTTTTTGGCCTCTAAAACCGCTGCACTTCTTTTTAATTCCTTCGTAAGCTTTTTCCGTTCATCTAATTTTTCATAAGGAGCAATAAAAACAACAATGGAATATGGAGATGGTGCTTTTATATAAGCCTCCAGCTTTGCTAAATTATGCTCAATTTTTTCTTTTATTTTCTCAGATGTCAGAAAAACAGGATTATGTAAAAAAATGAGTCTCTTTTCACCTATAAAAGGCAGTGTCTCCGCATCTTCAAGTGCAGCATCAATCGGTGTTTCTTCTAAATCATAGGAGGAAAGGTTAAAATCCATGTCAGCCTCAGTAAGGATATTGGAAATTAATAACTGCTTTGTTTCATTAATAAGAAATGATTCCGCTCCGTATAATAGAAAAATCGGAGAAAGATTTTTTGCTTTAATTTGCTTCCATAATTCAAAAACCACTGTCTTTCTCTCCGTTCTCATTGGGATATCTTTATCCTAATGAACCTTGTCCAATTTGACAAGTAACAAAGTGTACACAAATGTCCTAGTTGCTCAAACTTTACCATTCATTTTTCAGACCAATTGTAAAGGCAATAAGGAATTGACACGAACCGATCTTGTGCCAATTCCCTCATCTATAATGAACGTCGGAACATGAGGCCTAGGATACTCAAGCCACGACGGTGCATCACTGTATCATTATTGTGACCATTCAAGTTTAACTTATTTGTGACAACTCTTGTCACTAGAGGAAATGCTGTTAGAGGAAAGCTAGATTTTTTGTTCGCTTTAGCTTATACTATAATGGAAATAGGAGGGGTAGACTGTGAATGAATTTGAAAAAGACGTCCAGTATAAACGCAATGATGCTATTGACTCTGGAGTAGGATTTATCGTATCTTTCGGTTTCTTTGCAACGTTATTTATTATTGCAACAGTCGTTAAAGTAGTAGGCTCTTAATGACTACATAGGAAATTTTGGAGGCTGCAAATAGCAGCCTCTTTTTCAATTCCTGATTTATTTACTACATCTTATGGCATTTGCGTAGAAAAGGTTCCTAGGTCTCCTTTAAAATAATAAGTAATGGCTCCATTTAGATCTGTCCGTAATACTTTAATACTTCTTTCATCTAAGCTATTTAGTATTTCTTTGTTTGGGTGGCCGTAACGATTGTTCCTGCCAGCAGAAATAACGGCAAGCTTTGGTTCTATTCGATTTAAGAACGAACTGGAGGTAGATGATTTACTGCCATGGTGACCAACCTTTAATACATCAATTTTTAAATTATGATAACGGCTAATTAATTTTTCTTCCCCGCTCTCCTCCAAATCCCCTGTAAACAGCCATGTTAATCCCCCGATTTTTGTAAACAAAACAATGGAACCATTATTTCTTTCTGACTCCATTTCCGGTTGAGGAGATAAAACTTGAAAATTAACCTTACCTTCCGTCCAGCTATCACCCGATTTTGTAAAATAGTAGGGAATCTTTTTGTTTTTAGCTTTTAATAGGATCACTTTTTCAAGCTCTGAAAGCTCCTCGCTTTTTGGTAAAATAATATTCTTCACTTTCATTTCTTCTATTATTGCAGGTGCGCCTCCTATATGATCTGTATCCCCATGCGTTAAAATAAGCTTATGGATTGTCCTAATTCCCTTGCTCTTTAAATAAGGTACAACCACATCCTTACCAACCTCATATTGATTCTTTCTTAACTTCCACTCCTCTGTATGGAACCTTAATGTACCTCCAGTATCAATTAGGTAGTTCCCCTGACTGTGAGGAAGTCTTATGAAGATGCTTTCCCCCTGCCCAACATCAATAAAGGTAATCTCTCCGTATGGAGATAGAAAATTTACAGAACCATGCAGTAATAATAAGAGGGTCGGCAGGATTAGAATGATCAGAGACTTTTTTATCCCCCTCATTTTCTCCCATAAGGAAAAGTAACAGGGGAAGATGATCAAATAAAGAAACAAAATGATGAAATGGGGCCTTCCTAAAGCAATCGTTGCAAATGGCAATTGAGCTAGCCCCCCAGCAATACTATCCATCCAATAAATAATAAAATTCATTAAATTCACGAGAAAGCTAATGTTCCCGCCAAATAAAAGATGTAAGAGGAAGATGATAAATAAGGCAGGCAATATGAATAATGAAAATAGAGGTACAAACAGAATATTAGCTAGTACAGAGATGAATGAAACTTCAAAAAAATAGTAAAACATGATTGGGGTAGCCGCCAGCTGGCAAATAAAAGAGGTGGCAAATAATAATGAAATCGGATTAGAAAATCGTTTCAAGATAATGGGGGCGGATAATATTAGGGAAAAGCTTACGCCAAAGGATAACTGAAACCCAACATTATAAATAATATAAGGAGAAAAAAAGGTATATAAGATGAAGACAATGCCTATTACATCAATGGTTAAAAGTGAAAAGTTCCTTCCCCATTTTTGTGGAGCTAAAAATATGATCATCATAAAAACAGCACGAATGACAGAAGGGGAAGCACCTGTAATAAGGGCATAGCATGGCAATAATATAAGCAAGGTTGATGTCATTTTCTCTTTTGGCATCCCTGCCCGTATGCCAAGAAAGAAAATCATCCCAAAAAGCATTCCAACATGAAGACCCGATATGGCTAATAAATGAACGATCCCGAGCTTTTGATAGGCGGTTAGGACGTCTTCTTCAATATAATTTCGATCTCCAAACAGCAGAGCAATAGCTAGGGGCGCTGTGTCCTTTGGAAAATAATTATGTATATATTCAATCCCATTTTCTCTAAGTGTACGGAAAAAAGATAGTGGTGTTTCCTTCTGAGGCATACATTTGGAGGGTGTTAAGTAATCTGCTTTTAATATCCAATAAGTATGATTTCGGTAAAGATACTCCTTATAATCAAAAGCATATTGGTTTGTTGAGGAGTATGGCATTTCTAATGAACCTCTGATTGAACAAGCCATCCCTGTTTTTAACCATTTTAGTATATCAGCTTTTTCTTTTTCAGTTTTTATTTTATACGTAAAAATTAGCCTTTCATTATGTTTTAATTCTTTGGCTGTTCCAGTAAATGTATCTCCATCTACCTTTAGATTTTCCTGCAGGTAAACAATAAAATTTGTTTCACCTTGAACTAAACGGCTGAAATTTTCTCTTTCGATCATTTCACTTC
>NZ_JBALPC010000108.1:0-26878 GCF_036965225.1 Bacillus sp. JJ1474
ATTGAACAATTGACGGATCTTTGATGTAAATTTATTTCAAGATAAATGAAAATTAATAATTCCTATGAATACGTGCTAAAAAGGAACCAGTTGAGCAAATAGCTTAGCTGGTTTTTTGTTTTTTGCATTTTTGAAATTCCTCTAATAAAGGTCTTTAGGAGCAAATCTTCCCTCCTAAAAGGATATGATTGTTATCAGAATATTAGGAATTAATACTCTTACCTCCTAATGATATTCCAACTATACTAAATTTACTAATAGTAATCTATTAAATAGGAGGTTCAAAAGTATGATGAATCGTAAAATACCAAAAGTTTTAGCAACGGTTTTAGCTGCTTCACTTGCTTTCAGTTCTGTTGGGTATGCTGCACCAGCTGAAGGCGAAAAAGGAAAATCCACGTATTCTCAAGATCAAAAAATAGTGGCAAGAGTGGATGCGGAACGTGCCATTGAACACATTAATTATTTATCAAAGGAAATTGGCACAAGACCAGGTGGTTTGGAAGCTGAGAAAAAATCTGCTGATTACATCGCAAAAACATTAAAAAGCTATGGATATGATGTAGAGTATCAATACTTCCCTGTTGCTGACCAATACATAGCGAATGTCGGATTTTCTGATGGTACAGTTTGGGAAATGGCTGCTGCACCAAATGGAGTCGTTAGTGATTCTGCTGTAAAAGCTGAAGTTGTATATGTTGAAGGAGGGCTTAATGCGGCGGATTTTTCCAATGTCAGTGGAAAAGTAGTTCTTGTGGCAAGAGCAGCTTCTACTGCTGATTACCGTGCACAAGTAGAAAATGCGGTTCAAGCTGGAGCAGCAGGTGTTATTCTTCAGAGCTTAGTAGGAAGCCGAGGAAATTACGGTCAGACGTTTAACCCAAGTTTGACAACTAAATATGATGTGCCAGTATTTGGGGCTGCATTTATCCAAGGGGAATGGCTGAAGGAACAGATGGAGAAAGGTGCAGTGGAAATTAGTTTAACCGCGAAGCATTATTCCAATCTCCAATCCGTGAACGTCATTGCGACAAAGGAAGCTAAATCTAAGGATCCAAATGTGAAAGAAGTCATTCTCGGTGCGCATCATGACAGCGTAGTTGGAGCGCCGGGTGCAAATGACAATGCTTCAGGTGTTGGCTTGATGCTTGAACTTGCTCGCGTTTATAAAGGGTATAATACGGATAAAACGCTGAAATTTATTGCCTTTGGTTCCGAAGAAAGAGGTTTGCTAGGTTCGAGATA
Source organism: Bacillus sp. JJ1474 (assembly GCF_036965225.1). Classification (NCBI taxonomy): domain Bacteria; kingdom Bacillati; phylum Bacillota; class Bacilli; order Caryophanales; family Bacillaceae; genus Bacillus; species Bacillus sp. JJ1474. The sequence goes on from NZ_JBALPC010000108.1 coordinate 1,246, forward strand.
TTATGTACAGCAATTGACACAGGATCAAAGGGATCAAATTGAAGCTGTTTTTGTCCCTGATATGGTGGCAACCAATTATGATAAAGCAAATAATCTCTATGCGATGACGGTTGATGGAAGCACGAATATCGTTACAGATTCTACCGGTGAAGCAGGTGCTAGATTAGGAAATTCAGATATTCTTCCGGGTACGTTCGGATCTAGTGACCATGTGCCTTTCCATCAAGCAGGTATTCCCGCAGCCCTATTCATCTGGATGGGTATTGATAGCTGGAATCCGCTAGTATACCATATCGAAAAGGTTTACCACACACCTCAAGATACGATTGAGGATAATATCTCTGTTGAGAGAATGCAGTCTGCCTTAGACATTATTGGATCAGGACTTTTTGATGTTGTGAGGAAGAAAACTCCTGGAAATAATTAATAGAAACCTGAGAGAAGTGTGTCCAGCACTTCTCTCTTTTCATTGAGCTCTCCAAAAATAAAAACAAATTTCAGCTAATATGGTACAATTATCCTAAAACTGGTTAATGGAGAGTGCGAAATGGTCATTTTACGGGGGATTGGAAAAGTAGTCAATACAGTTGTAGGGGAAGCGGCGAAAGGCGGAGTAAAGGTCGTCAGTAAAGCAGTCTCCGTTAAGAACGAGGAACTAGGAAAATATGTTGCAGACGTGGGGAACAGTGTGGTAGATGCTTCTAAAGGCGCAGTGGATTCCGTTTCGCAATTTGCTGATGGAGCCATTCGTGGGGCCTATGGAGTTGTAAAGCAAGATGATTATCATAAAAACAAAGGCTGGAATGATATGAAAGATTCTACAGGCCGAACCGTCAAAGGGATTGGATCTAGCATAAAATATACAGCGAAAAGCGCAGGAATTACCCTACAGGGGTTGAAAAATAAAGATAAAGAACAAATCCTTCAAGGAGTAAAGAACCTTGGTAAGGTAGCAGCTGTTACTACTTTTGCTGTAGGAGTCATTGATATTATTGATGGCGCTGATACGGTTCAAGCAGAAGAAATTGATACGAGAAATAGTCACTTAGGTGGGCTCGAACACGCAGAGACAGGTGTTTCTTTTGAACAAAAGACGATTGAATTGCCGAATGGTGATCTGCAAACGGGTACCTTCCCTGTATTTGAATCACAGTTTAGTGTCGTTTTAGCTGAAGAGGTTTACTTGGAAAGTGACCGCACTCATTTTAGTATTGCAAACGAAACATTATATCAATCGATTCAAGAGAATCCTAGTCTAGCAAGAGAGTTAGGTTTATCTTCAGAGGATATAAGAGGTCTTGAAAATGGTGTAACTCCTGAGGGGTATGTATGGCATCATAACGAACAGCCTGGTGTTTTACAATTAGTAGATGAAGATATTCATCAAAACACTGGACATACTGGTGGAAGAGAAATTTGGGGCGGAGGAAGTAATTATCGATAACTTGCTTTCAATCTATTAATCCAAATTTAAGAATAGGAGGGTAAGGATAGATAAACGTTAAGGTTATCTATCCTTGCTTTTTTTCTAGTTAATGGATACCTGCTTTTTGTGAATTTTTCTAAACTAGAAAGCCCATTACCGTGCAACAGCCCTTTTATTAGAGAGATGAATGAATGTTCTTTGAATCTGTCCTATATTCATCGGGTCATTCGATCGCATTGGCTTTTCTATCATTCTACTGATTTGAATGCTTTTCTGAAGGGATATTTCTTTGAAGCTCATTAATAAATTTATAAGTTAATGGAGCTTTTTCTTTTAACTCAGCCTTCGTTTCAGGACCAGCATAAAAATAAGCAAAGGATTCAGCGAAATATTCTTCCTTGTAATCGAAATAGACATTGTCAAGAAAATCCTTTTTCTCTATAGCGTGAATATTAGTGAACTCATCTGAGTAACTAATATTATCAAATACATAACGATCAATTGCATGAGCTACTTCATGAAGCTCGAGGTTTACAGAACTATGCATTTTTTTATAGCTATAGCCAATTCGTGCAACAACCGTCTGCCCTCCCACACCTGGAACATCATCCCAAGTATATGGAGTATGTTCCCATCCTCTAGGAACGACTCCCTTTAAATGTTCGTATTCTGGTAAATCAGTAAGAGGGAAATTGATCAGTTTAACCTGAACCCCTTGCTTATACATGCCATTCAAAATATTAGTGGGAATGCTCCAGAGACGATTAACCATATTTAAAGTCTCTTCCTGATCATAATCCCCCTTTGTTTCAACCGTCACCACCCTTTCAAGAACATTGTTCATTTTAAGTGATTGAGTAGTTCCGGATTCCCCTAATGCTGCAGTAGAAAAAGAGAATGTTATTACTGTCGCCAATAATAACGTGGAAAATGCCTTTTTTCCGTTCAATAGAATATTCTTCATATTACTCCTCCTAAATTTGGTAGTTTATAAGTTAGATATTCTCCGTGTTACACCTTTCCCCTTCATGATTGTTCATTTCAGGATTAAGTACCTATGATAGTTCTCTTTTTCATTGAAAAAAGTATGAATATAAATTTAGAAAAATAAAAAAGGGGTCCTATCAACAAAAATATTGGTGATACCCCAGTTAATTAAAAAGATCCACCCCTTCGGATATAGCGTTTTTTGATTTTTTTCTTTCTCATTTACTTCCAAATCTGTAATCAAACCCTTCCATTCTTCATTTATATAAATTTGATTATTTGACCATTCAGCAAACTCTTCCATCACGACTATAATACTTTCTCACAACTTCTCTTTTTAAGGAGAAGTATTAGCAAATTCATCAACATTGGCTGAGGTTTTACAAGGAAATATCTTTATGGCATGCATGACTTGAAATTGAAATTGCACAAATTGTCGAGCGATACATATGTTTTTGCAAAAAATCCGACAATAATTCACTGAATATTTCGATATATTTAACTGTGGTGTCTATATGAAAGTAGAAAGGATGATTTTATGAAGAAGCTTTTTGCGGGCTTGGTGGCATTTATTATGATGTTATCCTTATTTGCCCAAACGGCCTTCCCCGTTTCAGCCATTGAAGCAGCGGAAGAGGTCAAGCTTGTAAACCTAGAAGCAAGTAGATCTCTGTTTTCATTAACTGAGGTTCGCACAGTAGAGGTACAAGCTGATTTTGGCGAGGAAGTAGATTTAACTCAATTAGAATGGACATTTGGCGGAAAAAGTATTTCCGAGTGGAAAAAATGGACAAGCGGTACCAATTATAACGGTGCCCCCTTTATTACAGTAAAAAAAGAACCACACTTTGTTGATGGGACCACTAAGATTGAAGCCACTTTGGAATTCGGGCTTCTTTTTAACACTAGTAATCTATCAAACAGAACAATTCGAACACAATATCAACAATTTATCGGCGATTATGAATTAGCATTAATGAATTCTGAGAGTAAGATGAAGGCTGCAACGACAGTAAAGCTTAATGTATATGATGAATTCTTATTTTACGATCAAATCAAGCCAGCGATTGACCAAATCTTTGGACAAGCAACGTCCGATCCGGCAAATAATCGCTACCTCGAGTATCAAAGTCTAGGTAAGACAGTACAGGGACGTGATCTTCACTTCGTTATCCTAGCAAAAAATAAAAACGCCGTTGATAAGTATTTAAATGAAACACTGCCGACCGCATTAGAGAACCCTGAAAATTTAATCGAAAAATTAGAATCTGGAACCATGGGAGACTATCAGGTGCCCATTTGGTTGAACAATATTCATCCCGATGAAGTAGAGGGGGTTGATACTTCCGTTGAACTATTAAGGAAGTTTGCTCTTGAGGATGAGGTAACGTTTAAAACGGGCAAAGGAGACAAAGAAAGAACTGAAACGTTAAAAGTGGACGAGGTTCTCGATGATGTCATTTTCCTTTACATGTTTACAAACAATCCTGATGGAAGGGTTGCTAACACTAGAGCGAATGCCAATGGGTTTGACTTAAATCGTGACAACCATTATCAGACACAAGTTGAAACACAGCAGATAACGCAAGAAATTGCCAAATGGACTCCACTGTCTTTCGTTGATATGCATGGTTATGTTAACGGATTTTTAGTTGAACCAACAACACCGCCGCATAACCCTAACTATGAGTATGACCTGCTTTATAACACGATGATTGATCAGGCTCATGCAATGGGACAAGCTGGGATTGGCAATTCGAGCTTAACCTCTTATTTTATTCCTGCGGAAGCATGGGAGGATGGCTGGGATGATATGACGCCAGCTTATACTCCAATGTATGCGATGCTTCATGGCTCATTGGGGCATACGGTTGAAGTGCCTACATTAAGTCAAGATTCTTATCATGCGATGGTAGGAGTAGGGCTGGGTGCAACCAAGTTTGTCACTGATAACAAGGATGAATTATATAAAAACCAGCTTGAGATCTTTGCGCGTGGCGTAAACGGGGAGGATAATCGCGCAGTAGACGAATATTTTGTGAATGCTAAAGGTGATTCGATTGGCCGGGTTAGAGGAGAACATGCTAACTTCTTCCCAGATTATTATGTCATTCCGACCGATGAGAAGGAGCAAAAGAATAAGCTAGAAGCATATAAAATGATAGACTATTTACTCCGCAATGGTGTGAAGGTTGAGCAAACAACGAAAAATATCAAAGTAAATGGGACGATGTATCCGAAAGGGACATTTGTTGTTTCCATGAAGCAGGCTAAACGCGGACTGGCAAATGCGATGCTTTATAAGGGTGAAAATGCGTCAGACTGGGCTGCTATGTACGATCCAATTGTTGTCAATTTTCCTGAACTTAGAGGTTTTGATGTGCAGGAAATTCGTGTCCCAGGTGCATTTGCTAATAACACAACAAAGGTAGTAAATGTAACCACTCCAACAGGTAATGTGGTAGGAAATGGACCTAAGCAAGTGTTAGCCAATTCCAATAATGACACGATTAAACTAGTGAATGAACTGCTGAAAAATAATGTTGTGATCGAAAGAGCAACTGAAACAAAGGCTGGCGTATCTAAAGGTGACTTTATTGTCAGCACAAAAGATCTTCAGCAATACGGTAAAAACTATTATTTTGAAGCCAAGCCTGTAGGCAATTCCAATCAAGTGAAAACAGAACAATTGAGTCAGCCACGTGTTGCGGCAACTGGTTCCTCTCAGTTGAATTTTACGCTAAAGGAGCTTGGATTTAATTTAGTTAATCCGGAAGAAGCCGATGTCATTGTCAGCTATGGTGGAGCCATTAATGGCGATATGCTGTCTGGAAAGTCCTATGTAGGGATCGGTGTAACTGCCATGAACGCTGTGAAAAATAGTGGATTACTTCCTGGATTTGATTTTGGTCGAACAGAAAATGGTCATGAAGGTTTATTTAAAGCAGTTGTTAATGATCATGTATTGACTTCCGGTTACCAGAAGGATGAGCTGCTCTATTCAACGACAGGGGCATGGATCACTTCCGTTCCTGCTGACGCAGAAGTATTGGCATCTTTCAGTGATTCTGATGATTTCTATGTTGCTGGCTGGTGGCCTGGACATGAGAAGGCAAAGGGTCAAACACTTGCTTTCACTAAAAATTTTAAAGACAGTACGATTACCCTTTTTGCCAATGACCTTGCCTTTAGAGCTCATACTCAATATAGCTATCGACTTATCGCCAATAGCATCTATTCATCCGTAGGCTCTGAGGTTAGCAAGAAAGGCAATGGCAATGAGAAAGTTAAAGTGAAGGGGAATGAAGGAAAGGTTCAGAACAATAAAGTAGAAAAGTCGTTCTTTGAGAAAGGTAGAGATAGGGATTAGAGGTTAGAAGCCATTAAGGTAAAGTTTAACTCAGTAAAGTATAAAACAAAACGGAAGCATCCTGCTTCCGTTTTGTTTTGTTGAGATAAAATTTTAAACTTGTTTCGATTCCTCCCCCACAAGTAACCCCTGTTATATTAAAATCAGCAAATAAGTTCAAATATTCACAAAATGTTCAAATAGTTAAGGTTTAAAACGTGTAAATAGGTGTAATATATAAGTATAGAATATTCTGATTAAATTAAAATAAAGGGTGTATTGAAAATGCGTAAAACATTGAAAGAGCTTATTGAAGAAAATAAACAAGAACTATTAAAGGACAAAAAGGCTATAGAGAAGATTGAAAAACGGATAGAAGCACGGCATGAATTAAAGAGGCTTGCATAGATCTTTGCAGGTAAAATATAAAAGGGCTGCTGGTCATTGAACTGTATCCTCACAGCCCTTTGATCCCCACTAAACAACCCTTCCAAAGAAATCACTATTTACAGAAAAAAACACGCTATTTTCAGCGTGTTCAAGAATTTTTATCCTTATCATTAAATTTCAAAACGGCGATCACCAACATCCCAAAGCTAATCATCAACGACAAAGCTTCAAAAGTCTCCATCCAATCATCGCCTCCTTACCCCTCAGCTTTCCCAATTCCAAACTTGTCCTATACAAAGGAAAAAAACTTGGTTGTTTAGTCCTATGGGCAAAAAAAATAAATAAAGAAGAAAGGAAAGAACCATTAACATCACTAATAGGAGAAATATGAACATCTGCTTGATCGTCTTCTTCTAGCTGAAGGATACCAGTAAACGCTGACGAAGTTAATCATTCCCTTAAGCAAACAGATTGCTTATAATTTAGGAATACACTAATCAGCTTAGGAGTTGGACTTTTTAAAATGAATAAGAAGGATATAGCAAACATACGTAAACAATTTAAGCTTAATAATGATTTATTGAAAATCGCAAATATCTTTAATGTTTATATAAGAAAGGAAAGCAGTGAGATTTATCATGAAGAAAGTCATCCTTTTCCGATGTTAGACCAGGAACAGCAAGAGTTATTCATGACTAACTTTAAGAAAGTACTTACGGGTCAAGTGGATGTGAAATTATTTGAAGTAAAATTCAAACGAGAAGCTGAAAATCATAGTCAGTTCATTCTCCACGATGGGCTACAGTCCGATGATGTAGAAGATTGGAAGGAACAAATGCTGCTTATGGTTGAAAAAATGTTTAAAGATGTTCAATATGAACAGGACATGGTCGTGACTTTTATTCGGGGGGAATATTTTAAGCCAACGAAAAGGAGTAATGAAGAAGCCGAAATTAGTGCCCGGGATGAGGTGTATAAACATCCTTTTATCCTATGCAGCATTAATCAAACGATACAGCCAAAAAGATCTTTGTTGTTTGATTATATTGAAAAGGAATTTAAGTCTAGTGTTGTCGTTGATTCCATTATCAATCTTACATCTCCTGTGGCAGGTTTTTTATATCCTAGCTTTACTGAGAATTCAGCAGATGTAAACCGCGTTCTTTACTCGTCCGGGAAACCAAATCAGCCCGATTATCATTTTATCGAAGAAGTATTGAATGGCGAAGAGATTATGACCGCTCAAGATGATAAAGCTGTATTCGAGGAAATCGTCAAAGAAGTCGTTGGAGACCAGGTTGATGCAACAACCCTTTCCAATGTATATGAAGAAATCAATCGAATCATGGATGAAGAAGAAGAGGAAGATACTCCTAAATTGGATTACAAGGATGTAGAACGTGTATTAAAGGTAAGTGGTGTAGAGGACGTTAATACTGAAAAGGTTGAAATGGCGTTCCAGAAAATCATTGATGATGAAAAATATGAACTGAAAGCAAGCAGTATTGTACCGAATTATAATACGAAATCAATTAAAATTAACACGAAAGTAGCAAATATCTCTATTAGTCCACAGGATTTAAAATATGTTAGACAGGTTAATTTTAACGGCAAGCGCTGTTTACTGATTGAAGTGGACGAAGATACGATGGTTGAAGGATTTACACTAATTCCCGAAACTTTTCTAGGCTAGAGGAAGATTCGTGTACATTACGGTCGGTTTCGCAAATAAACTGGTTAGTTTCGCAAATAAACTGGCTAGTTTCGCAATAAATTAGTCAGTTCCGCAAATAAGTTAGTTGGTTTCGCAAATAAATTGGACAGTTCCGCAAATATACTGTTCCAATGACCGCATAAAATAAATGGGTTGACCCCAACAAGGTCAACCCAAAATATTCACTTATTCATACCGTACCTTTGACAATCCAACGGTAAAAAACACCATCGCAAATCCAAGCAATATGAATACAGGTGTAAGAATATCCCCAAGAGTACCGCCACTCCCGATTAATGCTGTAAACCCTTCGATAGCCCATGACTGAGGAACGAAATTTGCAATGGATTGCATGAATTCAGGCATAATGCTTGTAGGCCAATAAACACCGCCAAGCATACAGGTAGAAACAATGATGAGCGTTCCAATTGCGTTTTGCTGCTCGGCTGTTTTGGCAAAGGCAGCAATTGCGAGACCTAATCCGACTACAGATAAAAGCAATGAGGAGATAAGAACAAGCAACCCAACAGGATCTCCCCACTTCACATCAAAAATGACCGAGGACATGACGATCAATAAGAAGAATTGAATCCAGCCAATGGCAAAAAATGATAGGAAGTATCCAAACATAACATGAAATTTGGAAGTTGGAGTTGTAAACAATCTTGACCAAATGCCCATATTTCTTGCTTCAATTAGAGCTCCAGTGACAGACAGCATCATCATCATCACAAACATGATAGAAAATCCTGCCGAGCTGTATGACATTCTGTTCAGATTATTTTCATTTGAGCCATCACCTGCGATAATTTTTGTTAAGGCTGGCCGGTTTTCTAGGCCGCTCGCAAGCTTATTGTATATGTCATCCCATTCCCCTCCGTTATATTGGCTTCCCGTTTTTGCTGCTGAGACTTGCATACCCATTGTTCGTACAGCCCCATTCATCATTTGCTTTACAATGGGTGCAGTTGTACTGCTAGGTAAATGTTGAAAGGTAATCTCAGGTTTTTCCTGTTTAATAAGCTGAGTGGCTAATCCCTTTTTTATTGTAGAAACTCCTTGAACCTCCTGCTGCTCGAACAGATACCTTGCCTCCGCTGCTGTAACATTATGGTACGTAACAAGCTCACTCGATTTAAGATGTGTAATCAGCCCAGTCGATAATTCTGTTTGATCTTCATCAACAATGCCTATATGGATAGTGGGATCCGAGCTTCCGCCGAAAAGGCTCCCGAATAGGAAGGTAAACAGAAGCGGCATGGCGAACATCAATAGATAAGCAGACGGCTTTTTAAATGTACGCTTTAGTTCAAAATGGCAAATTGCCCATATTTTCATCATTATTCCCAAACCTCCTTAGAGAGCCTTATGGTGAAAGCGCATCGTTCCAATGATAATCGATACAATACCAATCAAAGTTAATATGATCGTTGGCGCCATTAATGAGACCCATGTAGTGCCAGACATGATATTTGTAAAGCTAGTTAAAGCCCATGAATTTGGTGTAATCATAGAGATGTTTCGCATAAGGCTTGGGAATACGGAAATAGGAAGCATGGAACCTCCTAAAAGGGCAAGGAGCTGTACACCAATTCCACCTAGTGTGTCTGCCATTTTTTCACTCGAAGTAAAGGCAGCCACAACCATCGACAGCCCTGATACCGCAAAGCTGTATATGAAAGCAATGAAGATTGTTTGGAGAACATTGATTCCCCAGCCTACGTTTAAAACAAAATGAGTCGCAGCCATAAAGATCAGAAATTGGATGAAGGCAAAGAATAGCGTCCCTAGAAATTTTCCTAATAAAATGGAGCTATTACTCGCTTGTGTCGTCATTAATCTGGCTAGAGTCTCCGTACTGCGCTCCTGATGAAAAGCTTTCCCGCCATGCATAGCATTAAATAATAAGAACATAGCCGCCATGGCTGCAGCGTAGTATTGCATAGACGACACATTATGTTCTCCTAAAGGCTGTTCCGTAATGACATCCTGCTGGAGCTTTACGACCTTTTCCATGTTTTGCAAAAGATCCATTTGGATTGTTTCTGGATGAAAGCTGCTTCCATTAGCTGCTGCTGTAACTGCGATATCAGACATCACTTCCTTTGTCGAAATAGCCATCGTTTGTGCAGTCATTGTGAAAGAATCCGTTATTTGCTGAACAAAGGCTGCTTCAAAATCCTTGCCTGCTGCTGGATATATAAAAACAGGATTTTCCTGCTGATTTCCTAAGCTCTCTTCCCAGAGGCTAGGAATGACTAGACCAACATCCACATGAGAATCCTTGACCCAATTTTGCAGTTCTTCACTAGAACTGGTTTGCTTCACAGATACTGAATCATTCAATTCATCGAGTAAAACCTCATTAATGAATGTCTCTGCAAGAGCATCAGTATCCACAGTGTAAATACCTATTGTTGTTTTAGGCATCTGACTGTCACCCATGACCCCTTTTAAAGCAGATCCTAATATCGCAGTCAAAAGGATAGGCATGAAGACCATCAAGATGATGGCTTTTCTATCCTTCAATCGAAGCTTTAGATCTTTGGCAGCAATAATAAACATTTTCATTTCATTCACCTCTAATCACGCAATGAACGTCCGGTTAATTGTAAAAACAATGTTTCTAAATTAGGTTCCTGAAGCTGAATTTGCTGCAGTTTTACACCTAATTGATTAGATAGTAAAACGATATCAGCTAGGAGCTCTTTATGATTTTGCAAGAAGATATCAATTTCTGTTTCTTGTTGAACCGTTACATTTTCAACACCATCCATTGAATTCAATTGCATCAGAAAAGCAGGCTTCGCTTGATCAACAACAAGATGAAGCACTTTGCCGCCGGAAAGCCTATTGGTAAGCTCTTTCTTTGACCCGCTTGCAATTAATTGGCCGTGATCGATGATCGCAATACGTTTGCAAAGGAATTCAACCTCTTCCATGTAATGGCTTGTGTAAATGATGGTCATTCCTTGCTCATTTAACGATTTGACCGTTTCTAAAATATGATTTCGCGATTGCGGGTCAATGCCAACAGTCGGTTCATCCATGATCAGCAATTCGGGCTTATGCATTAAGGCCACTCCAATATTAATCCGCCGCTTCATCCCGCCTGAAAAGGTTTCAATTTTATCCTTTCCCCGGTCGGAAAGACCAACGATTTCGAGTACTTCCTTCGCCCGGTTTTTAGCCTCTTTTCTTTTTAAACCATACATTTGGCCCCAAAAAACTAAATTATCAATTGCTGACATTGTCGGATAAAGAGCAATATCCTGAGGAACAACACCAATTTTCTTTTTAATAAATTGTGGGTCCTTATTTACTGAAACTCCATCCACGAGGATATCTCCATCCTGATAAGGAACTAACCCGCAAATCATGGAGATGGTCGTTGATTTTCCCGCTCCATTTGGTCCAAGTAAACCAAACGCTTCCCCTTTTTCAATATTTAAGGTAATTCCTTTAACGACTTCATGATGGCCAAAGCTCTTTTTAATATTGTTTAGTGCAAGCACCTTCAACCGCCTCCTTATTAACTACCTTCAGTTTAATCCGAAGCAGGAATCCAGCCATCTAGCTGGCGATAGATTTTTATGTATAAAAAAACGACACCCATGTGTCGTTGTTCATCCTGCCGTATGCCAAAAGTCATGTTTAAAAGGTAGTGATGCCGTATCGTACCGCAAAAATGGCTGCCTGTGTGCGATCCCTAAGCTCAAGCTTTTGAATAATATTCGAAACATGATTTTTGACCGTTCCTTCTGTAATAAATAAGGCATCGGCAATCTCTTTATTATTGAAACCTTGGCCAAGATGACTCAATACTTCAAGCTCACGGCTTGTTAATTCATTTAAGGAAAAGGGGATAGGTGCTTCTGAGTTGATTTCGTCCTTACTTTTTTTCAACCGCATTTCTGTTAGCACATTGGAAGTGAAGTCCTTAGGGAGGACTACGCCTCCATGGAAAACGGTTAAAATCGCCTGAACGATTGTGTCAGTGGACATATCCTTTAATAAATAACCGCTTGCCCCTTCCTCTAACGCATCAAAAATATATTCACTGTCACTAAAGGTCGTTAGCATTAACACTTTAACTTGGGGAATATTTTCCCTTAAAAGCCTTGTTCCTTCAACCCCATTGACATTTGGCATCCGGATATCCATTAAAACGATATCAGGGGTAAGACTTAAAGCCTTTTCCAATGCTTCGGCTCCATCGCCGGCTGTCCCGATTACTTCAATTTCATTGCGCAAATTCAATAGGGAGCCTAGTCCTTCCCTTATTAATGGCTGATCATCTACAATTAAGACCTTAATCAATTCATCACCCCCGCTGAGCTCCATTGTACAAGTTTATTTGGAAGTTTAACGGAAATCGAAAATCCTTGTCCTTCCGCACTTTTAAATTGTATCGTTCCACCGTGCTCTAAAATGCGTTCCTTCATGTTTATGAGCCCAAAGCTTGGGACTACATTTTCAGTTCCCTTTCCGTTATCCTCCAATTCAATATTGACAGCTTCATTTGTAATCTGAATCGATACGTGACATACATTAGCCGAACCGTGTCGTTGTGCATTTGTTAATGCTTCCTGTACGATTCTTTTTATGGTTGGTTGAATGGAAAGAGGGATTGACGTTGGATCACCATCTAATTCTAGTCGTGTTTCCATTCCAGTCAGATTAGCAAATTCATCCATCATCTCACGCAAAACATGCAGAAATGAGACTTTCATGTGGTCCTGTTCCTTCAATGTTCGAACAGATAAGCGTATTTCATGAAGAGAGTCGCGAGTCAACTGCTCGCATGTATTTAATATGGCTTTGCTTTTGTCTGGATCCATCGATATCATTTCATTTGCTAATTGCAGCTGTACTAGTAAGGCTGTCATTTTATGGCCGACCGTATCATGAATTTCACGTGCAATTTCATTTCGTTCCCGTATTACGGTTAATTGTTCCACTTGATTGGAATACTCACTTAATTGCTCGTGAGCATTCTGCAAGGCACTATGCGAGTCATTTAGCTGCTGGAACTGACTGCTGATCGTTTCTCTTGCTGTCTGTAAATTTTGGATTAAGCTCCCGACAATCGCTCCAAATAGGATGAACATCAAATTTAATATATTATCGGAAAATGCAGATGCCCCTAATAAATAATATTTTTCAACGGTAATCAACATCCACATGATGAAAAAGGCGATCGAAAACCATTTTAAAATGCTGCGCTTTGAGAAAAATAAAAAGACGGTTGTTGATATCACACCAAAGAATATCAAGTATAAATTGCCACTAGACGGAAATATAGCCCCAAACCCAAAGCTCAGAAGCATATCAACAGCTGTACAGAATACCCTTATTCTTATACTTTCAGTGAAAATTTGCAGAATATGATTTCCAACAAAAAGAATCATCGCCCCAATAATAAAGCCGAACTTCCAGCCTTCCGTAGGTTCTGTAAATTGAAAATAATAGCTGCTCAATAATAAAAACATGAGAACTCTTGTTGATGTAAGTAAGAGAAAAGATAAATTTTTCAAAGTTCATCCCGTCCTTAAGCTATATCTTCTTTGTCCTTTCTTACTAAAGGAATCATCATTTTTACCTGAGTTCCCACATTTACTGTGCTTTCAATAGAAATACTTCCATTATAGGAATCAATAATTCGTTTGCAGACGGTTAATCCGATGCCAGAGCCATCTTTTTTCTTTGTGAAAAATGGATGGAATATTTTCTCGAGCTCTTCATTTGGAATCCCTATTCCGGTATCACTTACATAAATCATGCAGCTTGCCGAATTGCTATCTATCGAAATGGTAAGCTTCCCACCGTTAGGCATTGCATGTAAGGAATTCTTGCTAAGATTTAGAATGACTTGTTTTAAATGATCTTTAACACAGGATATATGTGGATCATTAGTAGAGTAGGTGATTGATAGCTCTACGTTCATATAGTTGGCTTCAGATTTTAAAATGGGTTCAATCTCTTTCAATATTTCATTTATATTGTAGATTTTATATGTATAGGCTGTAGGCCGTCCTAGAAATAACAGCTCACTGACGATTGAATTGATTCGTTCAATTTCAATTTGTATTACCTCGAAATAATTCTGGGCTTTTTTATCATGATATTCTTCGCCTAATAATTTTATCAAACCACTAATCCCAGTAAGGGGATTTCTAATTTCATGGGCTGTGCTGGCTGCCAGATTACCAATCAGCTCCATCTTCTGAAACTCATATTGTTCTTTTTCTAATTTTGCTCTCCATTTTAAGCGGAAATTATAGATTAAGAGCAATAGGATATTTGTAAAAATAAAGGCAATAAAAAAGTAATTTATAAAAGCTTCTAGGCGTAAATGTTTATCATCATAGCTGATTCTTGCTGTTAACGTCCAAGGTAAGCGGTCTAAGCTTAATTCCTTCATGACATATTTTTCATTTGTATGTAACGCCCCTGCTTGCATGATGGTTATTCCTTTATCATCAGCTATGAAGATTTCTTCATCATTCAAAAGGGTAGATAAATTAGCCTCGAATGTTTTTAAATTTAAACTAGCAAGCAATACACCTATGACCCTATGATTTTCGATAACAGGAGTAGCTAATGTGATAATATAATTTCCTGTAATCCGACCAAGATGTGCTTCAGATATACTCGTTTTTCCGATTTCAACCGCTTTCTGGAAATATTCGCGATCACTTATATTTACAGGGGAAAAAGGAGTGTTTGAACTTATTAGAATATCTCCCTTTGGATTGGCCCAATAAAAGCCGGAAAACCGATTATCCTGTTTATGGGTTTCCTTCAATACTTCATCTATATGGTTAAAGCTAAATTGCTGTACCTTGATTAACGTAGCAAGCATCTCAAGGCGGCCAGACGTTTCACCAATAAAGTTGTCGATGCTTCTTGAATGAAGGCCTGCATTTCTGTGCGCCTCCTCTTTATACTCATTTTCATAAAATTCCATTTTTTGTACCGTCAATAAAAAGCTGATTAAAAGTGAGGGTACGATTGTGAAGATAAAATAAATGAGGAATGTTGTTAACTTTAGTTTCGTGTTTCGAGTAGGCATGAACAGTTCTTCCCCTTTATCGCAGATTAACGGGCTGTAAGACCCTCACTTCAAGAAGTTGAATAAAACACTAATTTCTAAGTAGGGGATCAACAGCCCGTAAAGGCCCGATTAGTTCAACTAACAATCAGTGGGGGATGAGGCCTACTAAGATTGCCACTATCTAATGTCTTTGTAGGCACTAGCACGTCCTGTGCATTGGCCCCCCACTGATTGAAGTTTCACTTTATCAATCGCAACCTATTTTTGCGAAGTTTAGATCCTCAAAATATCTTTTATATGGAGAATGAGCAGGTTTAGTGGACATGTCGAATATGAATGAATATGCTCAGAGGATTAACGAAAACTTTTTTATAATTATTATAATAATAAGTTATTTATTAAGAAGGTTCAATAGTTGGCAACGGGGACACACTTCTATGGCTGTTTGAATATAAGCAGGAGGTAAAGGTTTTTTTATCGAAATTTAATGAAGCGTTTACAATAATAGGAAAGGCGAGTAAAGATAATGTTCATACAAACAGAAAGATTAATCATCCGGAAATTTATTTTTGATGATTGGCAAGCAGTCTACAAGTATACCTCTGACCCTGTTGTTATGAAATATATTCCAGAAGGGGTTTTTTCGGAAGAGGATGCAAAGGAGTTTGTCATCAAAAATTCAGTTGATCAAGCGGAAAAATTTCCTGTACTATTAAAGAATGAAAATATTCTAATTGGTCACATGGCTTTTGAAAAATATTTTGGTGAGCATACTTATGAGATTGGCTGGGTGTTTAATCCGGAGTTTCAGAATAGGGGATATGCCTCAGAGGCAGCAGAAGCTTTATTGAAATTTGGTTTTGAAGACATGAAGTTACATAGAATTATAGCTACATGCCAGCCTGAGAATACTCCATCTTACCGTGTTATGGAGAAAATTGGCATGAGAAGAGAAGGGTTTTTTAAGAAATGTATTCCATCGGGGAATGATTGGTGGGATGAATATTATTATGCAATATTAGAGGAAGAGTGGGGTCGTAAGACAAAATGAGTGAAGTAAACGCTATTTATCAAATGAAAATACCTAACACTAGATCAAGCTTGCATAAGGATTTGCAAAATCTTGGCTTAGAAAAGGGAATGGTTGTCATTGTCCATTCGTCCTTAAGTGCACTTGGGTGGGTTTGCGGAGGGCCAGTAGCCGTTGTCCAAGCCCTGATGGAAACCGTTGGGGAAGAGGGGACTATTATTATGCCAACTCAAACAGCGGATAATTCAGATCCTGCAGAATGGCAAAACCCTCCTGTACCAGAGGAATGGTGGCCGATTATTCGTAAGGAAACCCCCGCATATGATCCACATTTCACACCAACAACGGGAATGGGGAAAATTGTTGAAGCCTTTAGAACCTTCCCAGGGGTTAAAAGGAGCTTGCACCCAACTTATTCATTTGCAGCATGGGGAAAGCATGCGGAGTACATATTATCTCAACAGCCTCTGGAAGAGGGATTTGGACTTGAATCGCCTTTAGCCAAAATCTATGAATTGGATGGTTATGTATTATTGCTAGGGGTGCAGCATGATAGCAATACTTCATTGCATTTTGCTGAACATGCAATCGTTAACAGGAAGAAGGTCCAAAAAGGGACTGCTTTATTTGAAAATAACGAACGAGTATGGAAAACATACGAAGAAATTGTTTATGATTCAGATTCATTTGATGCTTTAGGGAAAGAGTTTGAAAAGAAACATCCAATTAATTCTTGCCAAATTGGTTTAGCCACGTGCAAGCTCATGAAGCAGCGGCTGCTTATTGATTTTGGCCGTGAATGGCTACAAGAGCAAAGTAATTAAATAATGACAGCCTCAATTTTGGATTAATCCGCAAAACGAGGCTTTTTATTGTATAATGATCGTTTACGAAAAATTCCATAATTTAAAATTGGTGGAATTACCACTTGTTTTAAGGCGAATAAATCGTTAACATGAGTAAGGTACTTTAGGAGGTCTTACTTGATGAATAAACGTGTGTATTTATTGGCCATTGTCTCATTTGTTGTTGGGATGGTGGAGTTAATTATAGGTGGTTTACTTGATTTAGTAGCAAATGGTTTAGATGTAAGTCTAGGGCAGGCAGGTTTTCTGATGACGGCCTTTTCACTTTCATTTGCGATTGCCGCTCCCATTTTGTTAGCGGTAACCCAGAGAGTGGACCGTAAGCAGCTTACTTTGATGTCTCTAGCAGTTTTTTTCCTAGGGAATGTGATTGCTGTATTCAGCCCGAATTATAGTATTTTACTAGTGGGGCGTATCATATCAGCAGCTAGCGGCTCGTTGCTCATTGCCTTATGCTTAACGATGGTTCCAGCCATTGTCGATGAAAAATACCGTGCTCGTGCTATTTCGGTTGTAGTTATGGGAGTGAGCGGCTCTCTTGTATTGGGCGTACCAATTGGATTAATGCTTGGAAATTCATTTGGCTGGCGCGCGCCTTTTGTCCTGATATCAATCCTTACCCTCGTTTCGATGGCAGGTGTGTATTTCTTTTTAGGAAAAATCCCACCTAAGCCAGCTGTTCCTATTGGAGTTCAGCTTAAGACTTTGAAGAATCGAAGAATTTTACTTGCGCAATTAACGTCCATTATTTTTCTGGCAGGACATTTAACGTTTTACGGTTACTTGACTCCTTTTCTAAAAATGAAAATGGGTTTGGATGGTCAGTGGGTTAGTATTGTCTATTTAGTTTTTGGTATCGCAGCGGTAGTGGGAGGTGGAATCGGAGGCTTACTTGCTGATCGATTTGGCACTAAGACTACCATTCTATCAGTTACGGCCCTTTTTGCCGTATCGATGTTTATCATTCCATTTACAACATTTTCACTGCCGATTTTTCTAATTATCCTCGGTGTGTATAGTTTGCTTAGCTGGGCGATCACACCTCCCATGCAAAGTTATTTAATTGAAGTTTCCGCTGGTGCTTCGGATATTCAGCAAACCTTAAATAATTCTGCTGTCCATATTGGAATTGCTTTAGGTTCATTGATTGGGGGACTTGTGATCGAGCAGGCATCGTCTGTAGATCTAAATCCAATAGCTGGTGGAATATTCGTTTTATTTGCTCTTGGGACTGCTTTCTTCTCAATGGGCAAGGGCAGCCGGAAAGCTTATTTAAAGAAAGAAGCTATGAAAATAGATTAACAAAACAGCCGGGAAATGTATTCATTCCGGCTGTTTTTAATAAGGAAGAAAGCCTGAGGATGCTAAAAGATTACAACCTAAATTCCAATTTATAATATACTACATGTTAATGAATTTGGTACGGTGATAGTTTAATTGATTAAAAAACTTATTCTTTCCTAACCTCCGAATTCTAATTTTGATTGAATACATAAGAAAAATTAGGGAGGGCATTATGACAGAGGCATTTCTTCACGGAGCCATTCTTGCTTTTGGACTCATCCTGCCATTAGGTGTGCAAAATGTATTTGTTTTTAACCAAGGGGCGACACAAAAGCGATTTGTAAGAGCATTGCCAGCAGTTATTACTGCAGGAATTTGTGATACGATCTTAATTCTTTTGGCTGTAATGGGTGTATCGATAATTGTGTTTAGCTTTGTATGGATCAAAAACGTAATCTTTATTGTCGGCTTCTTTTTTTTAGCCTATATGGGCTGGTCCATTTGGAAAAGCGAACCTGAGGTAAAGAGTGACAAACAGGAGATTTCCTTTTCAACAAAGCGTCAGATCACGTTTGCGGCATCGGTTTCTTTGCTGAATCCGCATGCTATTATGGATACAATAGGCGTTATTGGCACAAGCTCTTTAGCCTATGAAGGCTTCGAAAAATGGGCGTTTTCTCTAGCATGTATAGGTATTTCATGGATATGGTTTTTCAGTTTAGCACTCGTTGGGAGGAAAGTAGGAGAGTTCGATACGAGCGGGCGCTTTTTAAAGAAGATGAACCAAATATCTGCTATAATCATATGGGGAATGGCGCTATACATTGGCGCTCAAATCCTAATTTAGTTTCTTGGCTTGCCTTATGTAGGAGGATGTAAAGATAATGAGACATTTAGCCTTGGTCATTCCAATTATGCTTATAGTTGGTGCTGCAGCCATGTGGATGCTTCATAAAGATTATTCGGTTCTTGATTATCAAACAAGAGTGATTATTTCTACAGGTGCTGCCCTTTTTTCAGGATTAATATCATTCTTTTTATTTAAAACAGGGAAAGCGAATAATGAATAAGCATGTCATACCGATGGGACCTCACTACACCTTTGTAAGAGTGAGGTCTTCTTTTGTCGGGAACCAAAATATGCTATTTGGAACTGTGAACAAAATCCCTAGTCTCGCGGATGATCTTGTGTCTGTACACTTTTTGTGGCTTTAAAACATCCAATTTAGTGGATTTAGATGAATAGGTTTTGGATGTTGCACGAAATGTACCGGAAATGGCAGCTATGAATGACAGAGCTTTTTTTGATAAAAGGGTACATGTTTACCCACAAGATGCAGTTAAATTTGTGGAGAAAAATAGAAGTCAATACAACTTCATCATAATAGACTTTCCTGACCCTACAGTTCCATTATTGGCTAATCTATATACATTAGAGCTATATCAACAGCTTTATGATTTATTAGCTATGGACGGAAAAATAGTTTGTCAGTCAAACTCAATTGATGAAACGCCAATTGTCTTTTGGAGTATTGGCCGGACAATGGAAGCCGCAGGTTTTTATACGGAACCATACCATACTGTTATTCCTTCCTTTGTGGATTGGGGCTTTCAAATAGGTGCCAAAAAACCATTTTCTACAAAAAATGAAAAGATTACTGTTCCACATCGAACATTACCTAAACAGATTAATCATATGTCTTCCCTTCCAAATGGATCCCTTCGTGCTAAAGAAAGAGCTGTTGTAAATAGGAAGGAGTATTTAGTATTGCATGAAATTTTTAATAGAGAAATAGTAGATTATACGTAGGATAAACGCCTCCTTAGCATATTAAAAAAGACAGCACCTTATATATGAGGGAAGCTGCCTTTTTTAATTATAGAAATTTAATAAGTTTTTTTACTTTTATTTCGCTTTTTATGAGAGCTGCTTCAACAAATAAGCGCCTGTCTGTTAAATATAAGGCATCTAAAGGATAGCAAGTTTCAAGTGCTATGGATGGGTAAGCCATATCGGGCAGTATATCTTCTACATGTAAAATCCGCTGCCTGGTCACTGAAAAGGTAAACACACCTTGTTCTGTTGTCACGGTAAATTCCATTCCCTCTGAAAGCATATCTAGATGACGGAAGGAAGATGAATTGTGAGCTGCGATGATACTCGTACCAATTTGCCCAGGAAAAACGCTATCTGGCAGATGCCCGGGTGCTTTGGCTAACTCTCTCTTTCCAGTTCCTTCTAAAATCGCTTCATTAATTCCGAGACTTGGAATGGTGAGCATTCCGATGATTTCGCCTGTTTTCGGTTTTGCGGTTAGTTCTGGAGCTGGTTTAGGGTAAAGTCCGGTTTGATAGGTTTGAAGAATTGGTTCAGTTTCGCTCATCTTTGCGGTTGGTTTCTTTCCCGCATGAAGGCCTGCAGTAATTTCTTGTGATGGACTTGCTGAAGAGCCTTCTGGAATGAACTGGGATTGGGCTTCTTCCTGCAAGGCTTGGGACATGGCTTTAGAATAGCCTAATTGAACAAAAGGGAAAAGGAGGACAAATATGCCCAAAACCAGTAATCCTCCAGATACCTTTTTAAGTGTTTTTGGATTCATTGGTTAATTCATACGGCGACGTGCGAACAATGGCAGTACTATCCCTGCAAGAAGGAGAGCAGAGCCTCCAATTGCCCATGGTGTCATATTCATGCCTGTAACTGGCGAAGTAGCGTTCTTTACTGGTATTGCAGCAGAAGTTACCGCCCACCCAACTGGTGCACCTTTAATTGGGTGAGACAGGGTAGTCCCTTCAATTGTTGCTGGCACTTTATTTAAAGAAAACGTTCCGTCAACTAAAGTATCATAATATTTGCTGTCTGCATTTACTTTATCATCTGTGTAGCTAAACATAACAGCTTTCTCAAACTTGCCAATAATCTCATTCGTTGAAAGATCCGTTACCTTAAACGCGAAATTCATTAAAACAGTTTCATCCTCAGGTGCATTCTTTTGGAAATCAGCTATTGGGCCTTCTAATACTTGGAAATTTACAGGGTTTAAGAATGTGCCCTCAGGGATATCAATTTTAACATTTCCATATGTAATGGAATCAGCTTTGCTAGGATCAATTTCTTTCTCAGCAACGACATTTGGAAAACCAAGCGTTTGGAAATCAGGTACTGCGGCAACTACAGAAGTAGCCAGCAGCGACAGGGACATTAAAAACATTACTACCGTTAAAGTTAATCGTTTCATGCTTACACTCTCCTAATTAAATATTTTTTTGCTACACTTAAGTAAACGATAGGTTTTACAAAACGGTTTGATATTTATATAAATATTTTTTAAAATAGGAATCTTCTAATAATAGTTAGGTGAAAAGGAATTGAATTATTTGACAGTTCATTCCTTCTGCCCTAATGATAGGTAGTAATAATGAAGATTGTTTGGGAGTGGATCAAGTGGGATTGCCAAAGATAAGCGAAAATGGGTTTGTTCCAGAGGGGAAATTTAGACAGCGCATGCTTCTGCAGGATGTAAAAGGAGAAAACGTCTCAACGGGATTGATA
This sequence comes from Bacillus sp. JJ1474, assembly GCF_036965225.1. NCBI lineage: Bacteria > Bacillati > Bacillota > Bacilli > Caryophanales > Bacillaceae > Bacillus > Bacillus sp. JJ1474. The sequence continues at coordinate 22,902 of NZ_JBALPC010000108.1, forward strand.
TCTAGTACATTGGTTATGACAGGTCCAGCTATTATCATCTTACAGGCAGCTGCAGCCGGAGGATTTACGGATCAACAGACCATTAGCTGGATGTTTGCTGTCTATTTTTTCGGCGGATTGTTAGGATTGATGATGGCATTGCGATACAGGATCCCGATTACTGGGGGTCACTCTATTACGGGTGTTGCCTTTCTAGCCACGGTCACAGCGCAATTTACCTATCCACAGTTAATAGGCAGTTATGTGCTATCGGGGTTACTTATACTTTTGATCGGAATATCGGGCCTCTTTACAAAGATTATTAAATGGGTGCCGAAAGAGGTTATTGCTGCGATGCTTGGAGGGCTAGTTACCGGTTATGTAGTGCAATTGGTTCCTGCTGTTAAGGCAATGCCCTTAGTTGGAGGATCCGCAGTCGTCAGTTTCTTTCTTTGTTCAAGATATTTGAAGCGGGTTCCGCCAGTGTTGGCTGCTGTTGTTGTAGCTTTTATTGCGCTGTTATTTACTCAGAAGCTGGAGCCTGCAAAGGAAATTGCCTTTTTCTTGCCCACCTTGCAGATGCCAGAGTTTACTTGGTTTGGGATACTGACAGTAGCGCTTCCTCTCGCTATGCTAATTTTGAGTAATGATGCGGCACCGGGAGTAGGTGCCCTAGAAAGCTCCGATTATAAGCCGCCCATTCGAAAAATCATTTCCATAAGCGGCTTATTTTCCATTATCGCCAGTTTTTTCGGAGGACAAAGCGCCAATATTGCGGGAATGATGACAGCTATATGTTCGGGGCCTGATTCAGGTCCCCGCTCGAAAAGGTATATGGCTTCTGTCGTATCGGGAATTGTCATTATCCTTTTCGGGATTTTCGCTTGGAAAATTGTCCCGTTCATTCAATCATTGCCACAAGCCTTTGTCTCATTACTAGCTGGTTTTGCTCTTATAGGTGTATTGCATTCCAGCATTCAAATGGGTTTTTCGGAAAACCGCTATCGATTAAGCGCCATGGCTGCCTTTATTGTAACGCTATCAGGCATATCCTTTCTGCATATTAGTGCACCAGTATGGGGGCTTGTCTTCGGGGCTGTGCTGGCAAGGACGATAGAAAAGTAAGCGGAAAAGTAATGAAAAATGAGAATATTCTTTCGTATTTCACAATAAGATGAAGTAGTATATGTGGAATGAGGGGATTAGGTTGGGTAATCAGAACACTTTCATTACGAGAGAAATGGTGGCTAATTACAATGAATTAAACCGCAGGAAGAAAGAAATTGAAATGCAATTAGATGAATTAAAAAAGGCTTTTAATCAATACTTTGACATGGCTTTTGGAATAAATGCAAAAGGTGAACTAACGATAGATGACTATAAATTGCAAAGACAAATAAGGATAACAGAGAAATACGAGCAGGAAGCGACAGTTCATCGATTAGAAGAATTAAATCTAATGGACCTTATCCAGAAGAAACCAGATGAAGCAAAAATTAAGTCAGCCTTAAATTTAGGATTTTTAAAGGATGAAGATTTAGAGGGCTGTATAATCAAGAATACAAGTCAAGCCCTTTATGTTAAATACGCGGATTCAAAATAGAGTAAGGGTTTTTGAACGAGCCTCATGGTAAGTAACACCTTGCCATGGGGCTCGAATTACTTTATAGGGTTCCCATCACTTTTTTACCCTTAGGCTGAGTATTGCCAGCATTTGGTTCTAAGGTAATCCCGATTGCATCAAAAGCGTGATCCTTCGGCAGCTGGTAAGTGAGCAAGCCATTCCCGTTTTGGTCGGGTTTCAACGTCCCTGCATTTTGGCGGTTCCCATTTTTTAATAGCCATACTTGATAAACCTCATCGTTATTTGTTATCGGCATATTGTTTAATTCGATAATAAGATGACTTGTGTCTTGACCATCCTGTAAAAGGTAGGCAATCCCATTTGCTGAAGCCGCTAAATCCTGCCCTTTTAAATCAATCGTTTTTACAATTTGCGAAGGAGAAAAGGCTTTGTTTTCTAATGCTGTAATGGAATCTTTCAATTGAAGGTTATGCCAAATCAATCCTGTTAAGCCTATTGCTAAAACTGCCAGTATACCTGCAGATAATGGTGAGAAGTGCTTAGCTAAAATTCCTTTTAATTGTTCAAAAAAACTTTGCTTTTTATTAATTTGTGCTGGTATATTATTTTCATCAAAAATAAAATTCATAACCTCATCTTTTAAGGAATTTGGAACCTCAGTTTCTTCAATATCATAAGAGAGCATTTGCCATGTTTCCTGAAGGGAATTGACTTCATTCCGACATTCGGCACATGTTTTAAGGTGAATTTCAAACTGTTTCTTTTCATGTTTTGACAGCTGATCAATTATAAATAGAGACAGGTTTTCACATTTATTTGTTTCCATGCCGAACCCCCTCCGTTTCTTCTTTAAAATACTTCCGCAATTTTTTCAAGGTTTGGTGCAGTCTGCTTTTTATCGTACCAAGCGGCTTTTGTTCCAGTTCTGCAATTTCACTTAATGAGTAGCCTTCCCAGTATAATAAATTAATTAGGCGCTGCTGTGGTTCTGAGAGCTGCTGCTTTGCTTCTTGAATTTGATGCTTTAATAGACTTTTTGAAACCTGCTCCGGTACACCCACTGTATGCCGATCTTCGATTTGTCCCCATTCGTTTGATTCTAGCTGAATCGATGCTGAATGCTTTTGTTCCTTCCGAATGAGATCAATTGCAATGTTTCTAGTAATGGTAAGAATCCAATTTGGAAACTTTCCTTTTGAAGAGCTATAGGTTTGTTTTGTGGTCCAAAGTCTGAGAAAAACTTGCTGAACAATCTCCTTTGTTTTCTCTGTATCTCCCTTTGACATTTTAAAGGAGAAGCTGTAGACAAGCTTTACGTAGCGATCATACAGTTCTTCAAGTGCAGGGCGATGATTTTGAACAATTAATTCTATAAGTTCTTCATCCGTTTTCAATTTCACTGCAAGTTGTCTCTCCCTTATAAAAAGCGTTTTATTAAGTATAAGGCATATACATGGGAGTGGGAATTAAAAAAATAGGTGAGTACATGAGCCTGATATGTTGAGAGGATTTTGAAGTGAACGCAAAAATTCTTTAAGAATGAATCTTTTTTAAGGTAACGAAAGATTGTATGAAGCGGTTCGCAGAAATTTTCAACGTTGTATAATATTGATTAAAACAGGAGCACTCATAAGCATCAGAATTCAGATAGAATCTTCTTTTAAAACATTGTAATATTAAACTAGTTCTATTTTTTGGAAGGAAGTCAGGAAATGAAGAGTATTTCAGTAAGCTCACTATTAGATGTAATTGGTGAACTGTTTTCAGATGAAATTTCAATTGCGGTTTCTAACACAAAAGAATATATTTATTACCGGCCGAGTAAACGTGTAGATTTAAAAATCAAGCCGGGAGACCCTTTAAAGGATGGGACAATCGCCTATAAGGCCATTGCCACAGGGAATAAAGCTTCAGAATTTATCAATCGGGATGTATTTGGAGTTCCATACCATGGAATGGCCGTTCCATTTCATCATGACGGAGTTCTAGAGGGCTGTGTCACTGCTATTTATCCTGCTTTAACTGATGGGAAAGCGGTTGTGACTGTAAGGAGCCATGACGGCTGGCAACCGACCCCCTTTTCAAAAGTAGTTTATATTGAAGCAAAGGATAAGAAAACGTTCGTCTATACAGAAGAGTATTCGGGTACACATAAATATGCCCTTCAGGAATTTGAATATTTATTGCCTAAAGATTATTTTATCCGTTGTCACCGGTCTTATATTGTCAATGTCAATCATATTAAGGAAATTTATCCCGATACACATTCAACATTTATTCTAGCCATGAATAATGGAGACCACCTAACAGTCAGTCAGTCGTATTCTAGCTATTTTCGAAAATTATTAGGATTTTAAATGCTGCACTGACATTTCGAGGGAAGTAGTCGTTCACAAAGTCCAAGCAGCGGTGC
>NZ_JBALPC010000109.1:0-8723 GCF_036965225.1 Bacillus sp. JJ1474
GTTTTCTCTCTATCTTATTAATAGCATATTCAATATAGCTTTCCGAACCCCCAAAACAGGCTAGGACACTGCTATTTTTAAAATATATAAAGTTAACACTTATTTGATCCCTTGCTATTATTTTATTTCTTATCCTTACTGGATCAAGCCAACTTATAATTATTTTTTTCTTATTTTGGTCAATTTCATTTATTTCGTATTTTTCAAAAGAAGTTTTTGAAGGAGTGGAGCAAAATGAATCGTTATTAAATTGAATAGTACTATTTAGCTTAAATAAAATACAATCCTTTTCGACTTCAACCATCATAATTCACACTCCATTCTTTACATTCTTAGATTTCTGAATCCTCAGAGGCTATTCCTTCGTTTTCAGAGTTTTCTATAAGTTCATCTTGTTCATCAATTACTGCAATTTCCTCATATCCAACAAATTCTTGTAACTTTCTAATACTTTCATTTTCTTCATCATAACCAATTGTTTCAAGAATAGATTTGTTTTGAAGATAAAATTCAGTTAGAAGATCTAAAATATTTTCATCTTGATCATTGAATTTGTCAAGGTTTTCAGCAAATTTGTTAATAATTTTTATAGTAGAATTTTGAATTACCTCATTAATCAATTCATCACCATTAATAAATTTGTTAATAATTTGTTCAAGTGTTTTATTTGTTTCCACAAGATCTTTAATTCCATGAAGACACATATCAATATATTCTTCTTGGAGAATGTCAATTACAGTTTGTTTAAATACAATATCTTCTTGTCCGGTGACAACGATTTTTAATATATCTAAATCGTCTCCCTTTAGGAAAAATAGAGAAGTGAAGTCAACCTCGTTGTATGACATTTCAACCTTAAATGATAAAATATCGCTTCCCAAAGTTATATATTCACATGCTAAATGTGATGATAATAAATTTTTTCCATTAATGGTAATGTTCTTTATACCTTCTCTTGTATGCCGTTTATTTTTTGTATTAAATTTAATTTCTTTAAATTTTGAAAATACACATCTTTGAGTTAGACGATTAGAAATTAAATCAATCAGAACTGCCGTTTTATAACTTGCGCTTTTTACTTGAGTAGATTGATTAATATTTTCTCTAATCCTATAATTTTGAATCGGCCATTTTAGTACAAATGAAAAAAAGTCTTTCAATGTACTTTGTACTAAATGGTTCCCAGAGAATATAGTTACAACGGATTTTACTTTATCTAGTGAAATATTAACTTTATAAACTGCTGTAAGACTATCTAGGTTCCTAACTCCTGATCTCCAAATTTCCGAATATTCTTTTAGTCGAATTGTTAAATCAAGAAGATGTTCAGTCTCTTCAATACTTTCTACAGTAATAGTAAATTTATCCTGAAAAGGTCTGTTCTTAATATCAGAAAGTAAAACGGTTTCATCACCATTATTCTCTTCTTTTAAAAAATTTAAACTGTTCACCTTGTATGTATATGCAGGTAAGCCGACACTACCAGCCATAACAGCCATCTCGATAAAATCTTCAATTTCTGATGGTTCAATTATTTCAACAAGTGACATGAAATCATCTTTCAATTCATGTTTCTTTGTACTTTTTTTAGGAAGTGCCCAACCTAACTTTTTTTCTTTTAGCATTTCAATTACATTCTCTTTGTTAATTTTATCATAGACTCTTTCAATAATACTCACCATATTCATATTCCATTCCCCCATTTCAAGAATTTCCCACTTCAATAATACTTCTATATACCTAGGATAACAAGTCTAAATCCTATGTTTTATATCAATTGAGTGAATTCAGGTATTTACTTTTTTTTATACGATTTTTCATTGTTTGCGTAGTTGATCTGCTGTAAACGTTTAAAGTGCAAATTATTATTCCCTATGCCCACCAACCAATTTACTCCTATGCAACGCAGTACCAGCACCAGTATAAGAAACAGCTCTCAATATAGATGCAGCGCCGTATCTATTTCGAATCTTATCCACCACATACCCGATCTCTCGTTTTTTCCATCCATTGATATCGAACAAATCCAATTGCATTTCGTAATCATCGACTAGTTTAGTTATAGAAATTGAAATTTGCCTTACTGTCTGCCCTCTGTAATTCTCATTCATAAGCTGCAAACACACATTGTAAATATCTATCGTAATATTAGTCGGATTTTCAATCGTTCGGGACCTTAAGAATCCACCGCCGAATTCGTCTTTGCTAAATCCTAATCCAAATGAGATTGTTCTACCTGCTTTTTTAGCATCCCGGGACCTCTTAGCAACTTCCTCGCACATTTCCAAAACAACAGCTTTGATTTCACGTTCTTCTTTATAATCCCTCATAAGGATCTGGCTCTTACCAAAACTAATCTGTCCCTGCATAATAGGTGCACCAATTTCAGAAAGATCAACACCCCAAGCATGGTGATACAACTGGTTCCCCATGACGCCAAATTTCTTCTCAAGTATTTCTAAATCATACTTAGCAAGCTGGCCAATATTAAATATCCCCATCCCATTCAATGATTTTTCCACACGGCGACCGATGCCCCACATTTCCTTTAACGGCGAGACGGGCCATAATTTCTGTGGAATATCATCGTATGACCACTTTGCGATACCGTTCGGTGCTTTTTTAGATTCAAGATCCAGAGCAAGTTTAGCCATTAGCATATTAGGCCCAATTCCTACCGTGCAGGGTAAACCAAAATCATGTTTAATATCTGACTGTATCATTTCTGCAATTGTTTCTGCTTCTCCCCATATTTTTTCAAGACCTTTTACGTTTAAGAAGCTTTCGTCAACTGAATATGTGTGAACAGCAGAAGGAGGGACGTATCTATAAAACAGCTTAGTTATCTCAGTTGACACTTTAATAAACAAACTCATTTTAGGGTTAACAATTTGAATTCTTGGGTCCTGTGGGATTTCAAATAATCTATTTGTTGTTTTTATGCCAAACTCCTTTTTTAAGGCTGGAGATGCAGCAAGCACGACACTACCTGGTCGGTCTGTACTGCCTACAACAGCAAGATAACATGTGAGTGGATCCAAACCTAAGTCAACAGCTGCTACACTAGCGTAAAAGCTCTTCATATCGATACATAAGATGCTTCGTTCTGGAAACTGAGAGTAGTCAATCATGTTGTTTACCTCACTCTTGGTGTACATTAACTAGATTTTTGAAAGGTACATGGTGAAAATAATCTTGATCATCTTTTAAAATTAATTGACTTTTCAAGTGGTTAATATAATGGACGGTGCCAGTTATCGTATTTATATGTCCATTGTTGAAGACTTCAATGATAATAGTTGTGTTAAATTCCATTGCTTCACAAATGATTAATTCAAATTCCTCAATTGCTTGCTCATCCAGTTCGGGCTTCTTCAATTTTTGTTCATCTATTATAACTTCCTTTAAAGACTGTACATGTTCTGGGAGCATCATTGCAGTCCATTTTATTGTTCCACGGTCTTTAATCATTTGAAACATCTCCTTTTCATTTAGTATATGCGAACATTAGTTCCTTATTCAACTTGAAATCGAATAAACGTTCGTATAAAATGATGGTAAAGGAGGTCTGATTGATGAGAAGTTTACTATTAAAGGCGGCAGCTAGTGGCGGATTATTAGAAATGATATACCAGGACTGTAAGGGGAATATTAGCCAGCGTAGAATTAAGGTGTTATCAGTAAATGAGGAGACATTTAGATCCTATTGCTATATCCGGCAAAAGCAGAGGACCTTTAAAATAAGTAACATCTTATCGGTCGGACCAGTACGAAGTATGAGGAGAGGGGCATAATTATGTCTAAAGTTAAGAAAAAACGACCAACGAGAGACGAATTCGAGCTAGAAGAGATTGGTAATTCACTTGTAGAAGCGCATGATGAAAAATCAGAAGTAATATTAGATATCTGGGAAAAAGAGTCGATTCAAGGGCAGATTATAAAAATGGATAGTCGCACAAGATTAATTCATATCGAAAAGGATTCTAACATTACCAAAGTTCCGTTTATGGACATAATGAAAGTTTCTATATTGTAACTAAAAGTTGAAAGCGCTCCTCAATAACGAGGGCGCTTTTCATTTTTTTTCAAACGGATCGCCATCCATCACAACTTTATGTGTCTCAAGCATTAAGTCGTAAAACAAAAGGAATTTTCGTACCTCAATAGGGGTAATCCCTACCTTCTGCAAATCCTCAATTAACATTTGCCAGTCATCAGCTATAGTCAATTAAATCACCTCAAATTTACATATCCCAGAAATCACTCATTTTTGCATTTGGTTCAATCTCTCTAATTGCTTTCAATAATTTCTTCATAACATCTGCTCTTGGAATATAATCCTTTTCGTTGCATGCCTTCGTAACGGTATTTTTGCTTACCTTGGCAGTCCTAGCTAAATCTTGTTGGTCTAACCCATTCCGATCCATCCATTTCCCTAATTTACTTCGTGGTTTGCCTAATCCCCACATATTTTTATACCTCCAAAAAGTAGTTGTATCAGCATTCTTGACCATGAATCCCAAAATTATACGATCAGATTTTAAAAAGTTGGGAATTATGTACAAGCCGTATGTCATAACATCTACTATTCACTTAGTTATTCGCTAACTTATTCGTAGAAACCTTCGTCTGTAATTTCATTAGATGAACAGTTAAGCGAAACTTACAAACTTAATCGAAGCAAGGAGGTAATCAAATTTTTCCTATTCGTTGTCAGTGCAACTATTTATTATTAAATAATAAATTTGGGGTGAGGAAATGCTGTTTGAAATCGTTACAACTTTTTTGGCTGCTGGTTTAGTTGGATTTAGTTATTTTAAACTGTCAGAGTTAGACGATGGAGAAAAGATAAAGAAAATCGCTTTAAATTGTGGCCTGTATGTAAAAGAAGAAAAAGAAATCCGTACCATGCAACTTTATCGTAAGAAAAAGCATGAATGGGGAATGGAATATGTTTATCGCATTCCACTAGGTATGTCTTTGACTGATTTCGAAAAGAAGACTGAGCATTTAAGGGATGGTCTTAATAATAGAAAAAAACCAATAAACTTTAGAGGATTAGTACAAATGGACTTTAAAGAAAAGCTTTTACCTCAAATTAAGCAAATATTAGGGGATCGTTATGTATCGGATAAAGATATTGAATTGAATTATGATGGAATGCTCAATATCAAAGTTTTAGATAGACATATTCCAAATAAGATTAATTTCAACTTAGGTATGCTAGGAGAATGTGTTGATTGGGAAATTCCTCTTGGGGAAAGCAGGTATGGCTTTGTGAATCATGATATGGAACGTGGCCACATCACATTAGCAGGGGCGACAAGAAAAGGAAAGACAGTTCTCTTAAAGATCATTATTACATCATTAATACACCAACAACCCGAAAATACAAAGTTAACACTCATTGATCTAAAAGGTGGCTTAGCGTTCACCCGTTTTAAAAATGCTAAACAAGTGCTAGAGGTTGCTACAAACTTAGATGAGGCATTATCAGCATTGCAAAAGGTAAAAAGTGAGATGGACCAAATGAAATGTTGGTTTGATAAGAATGGATCCGAAGATATTAAAGAAGCTGGGATTGATACTAGACATTTCATTTTCGTTGATGAAGCAGCTCAAATCTCGCCAAACATCATCACGGGGAAAGAAGAAAAGGAAAAAGCCCGCAAATGTGAAGAAACGCTTTCGGAAATAGCTAGAATAGGGGCCGGGTTAGGATACAGGCTTATTTATTGCAGCCAATACCCGACAGCAGATGTCATGAATAAGCAGATCAAGCAGAATTGCGATACAGTGATTACTTATAAGCTAAGGGATGCGGTTGCATCAAGAGTAGTGCTGGATGAATCAGGGGCAGAAAAACTAGAAGTACCTGGTCGAGCAATTTATAAAACCCCAGATGGAGTTCGAATAGTTCAAACTCCATTTATTGAAAATGATCAAATAGAAAAGATGATTGCCCCTCATATCACCATAAAAACACGAAGGGAGGAGTTGATCATTGAAGAAACAGCAAAGAGTGGAGGAAATACTTTTAAGCTTGAAGAACTGTGATTATCTTTCAAGGGAGCAGTTGCAAAAAATGCACAACCTTGGTCAAACTCGTAACGCTCAACGGATTCTGTTTAGCTTAAGTGAATATATTTCCTACTTTAATGAAGAAAAAAAGAAAATCTACTACCTAAATACAGCTGGTCGAGAAATGGTGCAAGCTGAAAAGATCAGAAAGAAAACACCACAGGTAAATCATTTTTTAATGAGAAATGATTTATACATCACCAAAGGTCGGCTTTCAAATTGGAAGAACGAAGTAAAAGTATCCGTAAATGACATATCCCTCATAGCAGATGCAGCCTACATCTTTAATAAACTCCATCATTTTGTAGAAATCGATTATAAGCAATCTATGTCAAAAAATATCCAAAAGATTAAAAGATATAAAAAGTTATCCACATTTAATCCACAATTTGCATTAGTTTGGGTGACAACCACGCCTTACAGAAAAAAGAGAATTGAGGAACTGTGCAAGGAACTGAACTGCAAAGTGTATTTGTGGAATGAAATTAAATAGGAGGGATATTATGTCCTGGAAAAAGGCAGCATTACAGATTGGTTTATTGGCGATAGATTACGGGTTAAAGCAGAGAAAAAAGAAAAACAAAACTAGGAAGAAAAGAAAAAACACTAAAAAGAAAGGGTGATCGAGGTGGCTAAGGCACAAACTGTATCGTTTAGTGAATTTATGTCTGGTGACTATAAGCGGCCTAAAAACAAGAGAAACATAGGCAAACTGATTCAAAGAGTAGGGACGACTGTCGCAGTTCCATTAATTATGGCTAAGCCTGTGTTTGCAGCTGAGGCGGTCCCGGTCACAGCTAAAGAATGGATGGGAGAACAAACTCTTTCTATGTTAGCCCATGTGCTGGATCCAGTAGTAGATATACTAGTTGCTCTTAGTTTTCCGATTGCTTCAGTTATTATAGTTGGTGCATGTTTTATGTTTATGTTTAATAATGCAGAAAAGGGATGGACCATGATTCAAAATGCTGGGTTGGGTTATGTACTTATTCAAGTTTCTCCATTAATATTAAATGTACTGAAACAAGTCGGAAATGCTGTATAATAAAGGTCACGTGGAATTGACCACATGACCACATCATTAACCACTAATTCGCCAAAAGGCTATAAAAATCTATAAAAAATTAATTGTTTTATAACATTGATGATCCTGTTGGTTATTCTTTTGCGAAGCCTGATGAAAAACAACGAAAGTGCTATCCGCAAACGATGCATTGTGAGGCGGTTGCTAAATTAGTTATGAAAAAAGAACCAGAAGCCTAATGGTTTTAGGTTCTTTTGGGATTGGGACAGAATGTAAATTAAATGAACATAAAGCAAGATGAGCTATATCATAAGTAAATGAGGTTTTTGCTAATTTGTAAATGTAGGTTGTCTCAATGCAACTCTTTAGAGGCAGCCTATTTATTTAAAGTAAAGGCATGTGCCTTGCTTAGGATTAATACGGAAATGAACAGCTTCTGATGGTGGCCTTGGCTGGAGAAGCATAGCCATAAACCCTTTCATCAAGAATTCCCTAATATCAGCTGCTAAATAACCGCAACTGTTCCTTGGTGAAAGCAATGAAGATTGGAAACACATTCTTGCAAAAAAATTGAGGGAATTGGGGCAAGCAAAAGTACGCTGAAAAGGACAAAAAAGTTTTATAAGTGAGTGCATCTAAATCCTTATTAAGCTAATCAAATCATTCAATGCCATATTTCCCATGAGTTTCTTTATTGGTACTGCTTTTTTTAGAAATATACAGTTTTTTAGTATTATCTAATCCAGCATAAAAAACCTCTGAATAATCTTTGATATTTTGCTTAGTCAGTGCAGATGTTAGCCAGTCTTTATCTAATCCAGCACTTGTTAAGTTTTCCTCCATTATCTTCCCATCAATGATTATATCCTTTTCAAGACCTGTACTTGCTGTTTGAATGTTCATATGATAGGGAGTAAGTGGTTTTTTATCTGATTTGGGTAACACAGAAAAATTCCCATCTGTTTCCATTATAGCGAATTCTACGTCTGCCACGTTAAAGGCATCTTTTTCTCTTAATTTCATCTTTAATTCATTTATGGTCAATTTCATTTTCTTCATATTTTCATCCACAATGGTCCCATTTTCAATTAAAGTTACCGGTTCAGAATTGATTAGCTTCCTAAATGTGAAGCTTTTCATGTTTAAGTATCCGGTAAATATAGTTAATACGGAAAATAAAACCAATGCGGTAGTAGCTGATAGTGTAGCAAATTGCTTATCTATGACAGCATTTGCGACTAATGAACCCAATGAAACACCCATAATAAAATCAAAAAAGTCCATTTTTGATATAAGTTTTCTGCCTATTTTTCGGGTTAAAAATAATGCTAAAATATATATTAAAATACCTTTTAGTATTGTAATGAAGAAAATCTTTTCCATATATGTTTAACCTCTCTTATATTTTATTAACGTATATAGATAGTAGTATTAGTGGGAATTAACAGGATATTCATTTGTTCAATCGACATTTTATTAAAAATAAAGGAAAGGCATACTAATTGAGAAGTACCAGGGTTGATCGACATTTAGAGTAAATCTGTAATTCGGGGACATTGGCAAGAGACTTGCGGATATTGGAAGATGGCGGGTATATGGCAGTGGAAGTGCAGCCGGT
>NZ_JBALPC010000109.1:8776-10413 GCF_036965225.1 Bacillus sp. JJ1474
AGAGGTAGTATCGCAGATAGTTTTAAAAGAAAAAGCAGGTTCCCGATAAGGGATAAGGGTTAGATAAGAGTTTAATCGTGGAATCAATCCACTTATCACCGGTAATAACAAGTGGTTATTTATAGGGGCCTTCTAGAAGTTTCGCGACTTTTGGGAGGCCTTTATTTCATAGCTATTTCAAGCAAGTACAGAGAATAAAATTTCATTTTACCTCACAATAAAATGTGTTGTCAATAAGAAAGTTTGTAATATTTTCAAGAAATGTTATAATAGTCTTATAATTGTTTTTTAAATCGTATTCCGAATTCTGCTGTGTTTTTTTGCAGATAGAATTATGGATACGTTTTTTTAATATCCTTTTTTAAACCGAAGGAAAATCAAACAGTCGTGTGAGCTTTAAAGGAAGTTAGTTGAATAAAATTATCAATTTACTATCTAATAGTAACCGAGTTTTTATTCTACAAGGAGGACTAGAATAATGAATCTAATCAATAAGAAAGTTACACACAAGCGTTTTGGCATGGGGAGTATAGTTAATCATAATGATTCTAGTATTGAAATACATTTCGCATCGGAAAATAAAAAGTTTGTTTTCCCCGATGTATTTGGGAAACACTTAACACTGCATGATAAAAGTATTGCTAATTCACTAGAAAAAATAATACAAAAAAAGGAAATGGAACGAAAGGAGGAAGAATGGAAGAAGGAAGAGGAAAAAAAGCTACAACAAAAAAACCAGGAACTTCGTTTGGAACATGAAAAATTGATGAAAAATCATAAACTTCATCCCGAATCACAAATGGTATTTTGGTGTGACACAGAAGAACAGAATAGTTCTTTTTCGGAGTGGAAGGTTTTTTCAGGCTTAATAAAAAGTGGTAATAACAAGGGGAAGCCAAACAAACCCATCCGCTTGCACCAAAATAGCGTTGTCCTGTTAACGGCAATAGATCCAAGCATGCCTGAAAAAGACAGACGTATCTTAGGTGTCTATATGGTGAATGAAAATTTTATCGGTAAGCTTTGTGAAGATGGATATATTCCTGCTCATTCAAAATACAGACTCCAACTTACAGAACAGGAATCGGATCAGATGCTTTTTTGGAAGTATTATGTAAATGAAAAATTCCCCCACAAAATGACATGGAATACAGGTAAATATCGTTATTTTGATAATTTATGGATGGCTCAAATTTTGCTTGATATAGTTTCATTGAAAAGTGACCCAAAGGAACGAGAGCTGGGACAACAATTTTTTGAACATTTTTGTAAAATGAATCAGATAACAGATCAAGAGTTACCAAAGCCTAATGGCGCACTTATGCGTATTTAGACGTTAGCCCATTGATAATAAGAATGACAGGGGACTGACACATTTTTCCCACCCTTCACTAATGGCGAACAGTGCCTGGCTATTGTGAAGCGGTCGCGGGGTTGGGTTGGTATAATAGAAAAGCAGTTGATATAGAAAAATCTATACCAACTGCTTTTTTGTTTGAAAAGAACATTGCCAATATCTAATATTAATAATTGGCTGTTTTCCTCAGGCCCTTACCAAGTTTATTCCAAAACTACATTACCGATACAATGACAGAGCGAGAAAAAAGTCCAAGCAAAGAGTCTGGATGGACATTTCA
>NZ_JBALPC010000109.1:10567-19292 GCF_036965225.1 Bacillus sp. JJ1474
TGGGTTTAAAAAGTCCAAGCAGAGAGTCTGGATGGACATTTCATCGAGAAATGAGTTTGAAAAGTCCAAGCAGAGAGTCTGGATGGACATTTCACAGAGAAAAAGGTTTAAAAAGTCCAAGCAAAGAGTCTGGATGGACAATTTACCGAGAAAAAGGTTTCTAGTAACCGCCGCCATCAACAACTGAAGACAAGAGAGGCACATATAAAGCCTGTAACCTTCACCACCCGTCATGGTTGCGCATACCTAACGCACATTGTGAGGCGGTTGCAAAGATAATTTTAAATGTAGGCAACTAACCCATTGGGGGTTTCCTATTATTTTTTTGAAATTAGATTTACGATGAGGTAGTATGATATTTATCAATTGGTCAGTACCTTTGTTGGAACAAAGGATTGACACTAATTTTTTTATGGAGGTCTATTGTGGATAATAACGATATATTAATCCGATTGAGATATGCGCAAGAAATTAAAAATAAAGAAATGGCAGAGATCTTTAAGCTTGGGGGAGTAGATGTTACAGTTCCAGAAGTAATAAAGATTCTCACAAAATCAGACGAGTATGATGACGAGAGTGATGATCAAATAAAATGTAATAACAGTATGTTAGATTCATTTTTAAATGGTTTTATTATTTATAAAAGAGGAAGGCAAGAGCCGAAGCCAGGGCAGTCTGCTACTCCAGAACCGTCTGTAAATAAAAGTGCAAATGTTAATAATCTCCTGTTAAAGAAAGTAAAAATAGCATTAGCATTAACGACTGAGGATATGCTGGATATATTCGACAATGCAGGAATTACCGTTACAAAAGGAGAACTGGGCGCTTTATTAAGAAAAGAAGGGCATAAGAATTATAAGGAGTGCGGAGATAAATTTGCCAGGAATTTCTTAAAAGGATTGGCGATCAAATACAGGGGATAACATGATACATACATACTTAGGTGAGACAATACGTTTGGAAATCAAGTACAAAAATCGTACCTCTATAGGAATGACAATAGATAGTTATGGAAATGTTGAAGTCCAGGCTCCGAAAGGGACACCTGATGATAGAGTGCTTCAATTAGTAGAAGAAAAATGGGATCTAATACAGCAAAAATTAAAAGAAATGAAGGATAGGCTGCTGGGGCCACAGAAAAAGGTCTATGAGTATGGTGAGAGTTTTCTTTATTTAGGAAACCATTATCCTATACAGATCTTCCAAGATATTAATATTACGCAAGAAAATGTAGTGTTTGAAAATGGAAAGCTCCATATTTATGTAAAGGAGCCTGACGCTGAAAAAATAAAACAAGCTTTGAAACGATTTTATTACCAGCAGTGTAAGGCTTTAGTGGAAAAGAGCATTTCCACTTATCAAAGCAACTTCAAAACAAAACCACGTTCTATTCGTATCTCGGATAGCAAAACGACTTGGGGAACTTGTGATTCAAAGCTGCAGTTAACATTTAATTGGAGACTGGCAATGGCACCTCGGGAGGTCATTGACTATGTAGTCGTTCACGAAATGTGCCATATGGTTCATCTGAATCACGACCGATCCTTCTGGCGCCTTGTTGGAAAAATAATGCCTGACTATAAGGAAAAGGAAAACTGGCTGAACTTATCCAGTTGGAAAATGAATGTTTAGTTGTCTCGAAACGAGTGCCGAAGTACAAATTTAACAAAAAGACATATTCTCATTAATAAATTCATCATCGACTTTGAAAAACACTACTACATTTATATTATCTTCCATCACCACCTAAGTCATTGTGAAGAGGTTGCAAAGATAATTTTAGTTGATAGAAGAAGCTCAAATCCTAAATGGTTGGGCTTCTATGTAAAATAAATATTCCGGGTCAGTTAATTACTGTGATAAAGCAGTGGGGGACTGACCCGCTTTTTATACATTCTTATAAATATATGCTTTCAATAACAATCAGTGTATCAAAATATTTTTAGAATTTACTTCACAAGGAAGTGGATTAAGAATGCAATGGTGATAAAGTACATCATCCAGTGAAGCTCTTTGGCACGCCCTGTGAGTAGTTTCAAGATCGTATAAGAGACAAAGCCAAATGCCAAACCTTCAGCTGTGCTTACAGTTAACGGCATCATAATCATCGTAAGGAATGCAGGTACAATTTCTGTATAGTCATCAAATTTGATGTACTGCACCTCTGTCAACATTAGAACCCCAACCATGATCAAGATAGGAGCAGTTGCTACAGTTGGTATGAGTGTGACAAATGGCGTGAAGAAGAGGGCAGCGAAGAAAAGGATCGCTACAGTCAGCGCATTTAACCCGGTTTTACCTCCTTCGGCAATCCCAGCCGCACTTTCGATGTATGCACACGTAGCAGTGGAACCCATGGATGCACTGGCCATTGTGGCAACTGCATCCGCTGTTAATGCCCTGTTGATGTTTTTAATATCTCCATCGTTTTTCATTAATCCGGAAACTTTCCCTAAACCGACCAGAGTTCCTAGATTTTCGAATAATTCGACAATTGTGAAGGTAAAAATGATCGAAAAAAGACCGTAGCTTAGAGCTCCTAAAATATCCATTTGCAAGAACGTGTCAGCCAGGCTTGGGAAAGAGAGTGAGACAATATCTCCAATCCCTTGTGGTACTGGAGCCTCTCCAAATATCATCGCTAATGCAGTAATACCAATAATACTGATCAAAAAGGCACCCTTTATCCGCTTAGCAGTCAACACTGCTGCTATAATTAACCCTACTATCGCGAGCAGTGGTCCACTTGACTTGATATTGCCAAGTGCAACATATGTTTCCTCATTTGCGATAATAATTCCCGATCCTTGTAACCCAATGTATGCGATCATCAGCCCTATACCAACCCCAATGGCAGAACGAAGGGTGGGAGGAATGGCAGTGATTAATTTTTTTCGGATGCCGGTAATTGTAAGTATTAAAAAGGCGATACCTGAAATAAACACGGCACCTAAAGCTGTTTGCCAAGACAATCCTTCACCTATGACAACCGTATAAGTGAAAAAGACGTTTAATCCCATTGCAGGGGCGACCGCAATCGGAAGATTCGCCCAGAAGGCATATAAAATTGTACCAATGATACTAGCGTAAATAGTGGCAGCTACTGCTGCTTCCATTGGAATACCCGCATCCGCTAAAATGGATGGGTTGACAAAAATGATATAAGCCATTGTGACGAAGGTCGTAATACCAGTTAAAATTTCTGTTTTTACATTCGTATTTCGTTCCGAAAGTCGAAAGCGGCGTTCCAACCAAGAGTCTCGGCCAACAGGCTTCAGATTATGTGGATTATTTATTTGAGTTTGTCCCGACATAAGATCCTCCTTCGTTGATAATATTTAGACGAACTCATTTTAGTCCAATTGAATCGTGGGGGACGGCTCCGTAACAATGTTTTCGTACCTGTTATTCTTTACGCTGTCCCAAAAGTCAAACCAAGTTCATTCAATAATTTACGATAGGCGATACTCATTCTATCCGATTTCAGATGCAACTCCGCTTGGAGGTCTAGAGGCAACAGTTCCGGCTTTTGAGCTTCAATAATGGCTTTATCTTGTAAAAGCAAAGTATTTTGGAAATCAATAAAAACATGATCAGGTAGATGAAGGTCATAATTACGAGAGACAATTGCATAGGCAATGCTTTGCTTTTCATTATTTGGTTGAATAATCCATACCATGCTAAACACCTGTTGTGTTTCATTGTCTATTTTGTTGAGACGGGCAACTAGTGGGGCAAGAACTTCGTACGTGTAATTGCTGTTAATGGGGGTGCCTCGGCCATCGGGATCAGGTTGATAAACGACAATTTCTTCGGATATTAGACGATTTTCTATACGCTTTACATGGTAATCGTTAATTACTGTATGACTTGGGTCACCTAGTAATCCTTCATGTACAAACATGAAATGGGAAGCGTCCAGGAAATTTTCCACAACGCGCGGTGCTGCTGCAACGATAGGATATGGCCCACATATGACCGATTTGTAATCGTGATCAGTGAACATGGGATGGTCCACTAGAGGGTTAGCGGGCTGTCCAAGACATATCCAGATAAGTCCAAGTGCTTCCTGACAATGATACGAGATCGCTTTTGCCTTTTTGGGGATGCTCTGTTTGGCTTCTTGAGCAGGGATTCGTACACAAGATCCGCATGCACTATATTCCCATCCGTGATATGCGCAAACGAGACGATTCTCCTTCACTTTTCCCATTGAAAGCGGAACACCCCTGTGGATACACAGATCGCGGAAGGCAACAACTTTTCCTTCCAATCTTACAATTACGATTTTTTCCCCTAATAGTTCTACTTGTTCAGGTTGATCTTTCAAATCCGTAGCTTTGTAAACAGGAAGCCACTCATTCACCAATACAGGGTCCTTCTCCACCAAATGTGGCAGGACGGGTACGTTTTTTGTTGTCATTTCCTAAGTTTTCCTTCCCTTCATCTTTTTTTCGCTATTTTTTTGCTTTGGCAGTGAAAACTTCTCTATTTCTTTACATCACAACCACCTCCCAATAAAATAACACCTGCTTACGGCTTTTCCAGAGTAGGGGATAGCAGACAGAAAAGAGAAACGATCCCCCTAGCAAATAAGCTATGTGCAATGCAACGGTACCCAGTTGTTTCATTTACATAAGAAGTAATGCCAAAGGATCTTCGTCCGATAAAAGACCGATGTTCATCAATGTCCGGCAATAAGGACCGGATCGTAATGCCTAAAACATAGCTATGTAAAAGGGATGTGGAAACGAAATGGGAATTTCAGCACCTATTGTCAATGAACTTACGATGTGGGTTTATAACCCAAATAAACCAGGCCCCCATTATTTTTATTAATGGATATGTTTGGGTATTTAAGAATATAACAACTAGATCACGTTTCTTGAGGACCACATTGGTATTAAAGTTACTGCGAAAGTATTGTGATCACCAGAAACAGGCAGTAGCCCCTCAAATTACTTTTTTGGGACTTTTTATCAATACAAAAATCAACATTTTTCGCAGTGTATCTTAATATAATTCGATAAGATGACAGGAGAAATTTCCCCTTTCAAAGCTCTCTTTCTATTAATAAATCTATTGAAAAATGGAATATTTTATCATATATTTGTAATGATTAAATATTCAGAAAATACACATAAAGGGGGGTATCGAAATATTTATTATTAAATTCACTAAACGTTAGGGGGATTTGAAATCAGATGATTAAGAAAATACTATTTGTACTAGTGGCAGTATCCATGCTTTTGGGTAGTGCGGTTGTATTTGGCCAAAAAGCAGACGATATTAAATGGATTAAGGAACCAACTATAATAGACTCTGAGGGTAAGAAAATAGACATCATAGGTGCTTTAGAAGTACCAGATAGTTACAAAGGGAATACGAAAGTAAGTGTAGAGATTAATGGCTTTCATGTAAACCTAGACAAAAATGGATATTTTACAAAATCAATATTTAAAACATCTGAAATAGATATAAAGGTCTTTACCGGAAAAAATGAAATCGTAGAACTAGCAAAAACAATAAAGTATGTAATGGATAAGAGCCGTGTTAATGAGGCGATAAGACTAATAGATGAGCTGCCAAATGTTGTTGAATTAGCTTTAGATGATAAAGAAATGGTAGCAGCAGCAAGAACGTATTATGATGCATTGACACCTGAAGAAAAAGAATTAGTGACCAACTTGAAAAAATTAGAGGAATTAGAAAATAGAATAAAAGATTTATTTTTACTTGAATTGATTCAAGAGGCAGAAGGAGTCATAAAATCTTTACCATCATTTGAAGATATAAGAATAAAGGATAAGGAAGCAGTATTAGCTGCCATGACCAAGGTGGCAAAAGTGAAAGGAATGGATCCAAATGCTCATATTTCAGGCGAAGAGTTATTAGGGGCCTTATTAGAAAAAATACAATATCTAGAAAAGGAAGCAGCAGATAATTATTTCTTCCCAGCAATATATATGCATTCCCCTACACCGCTAAAAACATTTGCGAATTCTGAAATTTTATTCGAAGGTTATGTAACAAATGTAAAGTATGTTGAAAAAATCCTTATTCATGATCAAGCAGCAGATGTTGAATATGAAGAAAATGCAGAAGTAAAAAGCAATGGAAGTGTTGTTTATAAAGGACCTGCATATAAATTCAGTAAACTCCTTACGTTAGAAGATAATTCGCATGCTATTAGTGTAAATGTTATTTCGCAATCAGGAAAAAATGGCAGTATTGCAAGAAGGTTTTATGTTGATACCACACCTCCAGAATTAAATATAGTGGTAAAAGAAAGAGAAGCTTCTTCAGATATAGCCCAACTAGAAATTAATATGAAGGATAGGTACGGTTATTTAGAACTGTATGAATTTGATAGTCATATTGAGCAATACGAAGGTAACTATAGTTCTGAAATTAGCAGAACTTTAGAATGGTCTGTAGACTTAGAAATAGGTGAAAATGTATTTACGTATATGCTTAAAGATGGAGCTGGGAACACAACTGTTAAAGAAATAACTATTGTAAGAGAGAAGCCAGCACCAATAGTAAAAGGGAAAGTACAAATAAGTCTATATAAAGATTCTACTTCTACTTCAAATAAAATACCATTTGAAAATATTATAGGATCATTTTATCTTAAGGATAAAGTAACAGGGAAAGAATATAGAGAGGGAAGTACCCCTTGGAATGGTAAGGAACGTTACGTTATGAATGATATTCCAGTAGGAGAATATACAATCCACTTTGATGCACCTGATGGAATGTATACGCATAACATATGGCTTGGTGACGCATATAAAGAAACATTGTATGATGGAATTACCAACCCATTAAAGGTAGTTGATAGAGGCACTATAGCTAATTATGTGACAATAGTAATCAAAACAGATATTACGCTAAAAGAAATTAAACCACTAGATCCACTTTATTTTTCAAAAGATATTACATTTGAACAGTTTACGGCCGCATTACCTAAAAAAGTAACCATAGTCGATTCTGCAGATAAAGAGCACGAAGTGGAAATAAGCTGGGACATTAGACCATTTAGTTTTGAATCTTGGAAAAAACCAGGCGAATTCACTTTATTTAGTAACCTCTTTGCTTTACCAATAAATGTTTCCAATACAGATCCAGCAACTAGATTGGAAGTAACGGTAAAGGTAAGCTTTCAGTAGATTTGCGAAAACGTATTTGCTTGTTTGTATCTTAAATTATTTATTCCAATTAGTCTTAAGCGTACCCTTCCACTGGGTACGTTTTTTTACAAACTAAAATAATAGCGTGTTATTATCCGATAAAAGTTTACTAGCGCCAAAATTAGGTTTGGAAAAACCTAAAAATAGAGGCTCATACCTCCAAAAAAGAAGCAGAAGAACCGTCCCCGTGCTTCCAAGGAAAAGGAAAACTGGCTGACCTTATCAAGTTGGAAAATGAATATTTAGTTGTCTCGAAACGAGTACGAAGTGCAAATTTAACAAATAGACATTTTTTCTCATTAATA
Source organism: Bacillus sp. JJ1474 (assembly GCF_036965225.1). Taxonomy (NCBI): domain Bacteria; kingdom Bacillati; phylum Bacillota; class Bacilli; order Caryophanales; family Bacillaceae; genus Bacillus; species Bacillus sp. JJ1474. The sequence goes on from NZ_JBALPC010000109.1 coordinate 18,066, forward strand.
AATTGATCATCGACTTTGAAAAACACTATTACATTTATATTATCTGCCATCACCACCTAATTCATTGTGAAGCGGTTGCAAAGATTATTTTAGTTGATAGAAGAAGCTCAAATCCTTAATGGTTGGGCTTTTTTTGTTTTGTTTATTCTCAAAATTATTCTTGTGTAACATCTATGGAACAAGACTTTTCGCGCGTGACAGGCACAATATCTAATGCAAAACTCATTATTGAATTATTCAAGTGAGTACTTTGGAATAGTAGAATCGTATTTATAGTGAATCTCTGGAATTGGAGAATTGAAATATGGATTATAAAGACACAATTACTGTTAAATAGGAGAAAGTCGAAGGAAAGTGGCTGATCTAGGATAGGCAGTAGCATTAAATTTTGAGAAAAAATTACCAATTCCCCATGTGTTGCTACATATAATCTGCATATGAGGTGCATCTCAGCTTATCTCAAAATATTAAGATACTCTAAAAAGAATTCTTTGTTTCTTCACTCAATATTCATAATGTGCAGCGGAGATCATTTGATTCAACCATTCTTTTTTTGCTTGCACCTTCTTGGAATTATCCAATAGATGGGTTTTGCCTATTTGATTTCCAAACACAACAGGAATAACAGAATAAAATTGATTAGACAGGTGAATAACATCTGTGTTGCCATTATGTATCTTCTCTTCAATTTCAGTTAATATTTGAATCCCTCTATAAAGCTGAATCTCTGAAAGTTTCCCCAATTGGGTATGAATAGAAAAAAGGAGGGCTTGGGAAATCGTGTGAGTTGGTTTTCTTCGAAAGGGAGCTCTGATTGGTATGAGAGAAGATTCGTCCCATTCTTCATCTATCACAATTAATTCATACCCTTTTTTCCGTTTAGAAGAAAGAATCTTTTCAAATGCATTCTTAGCTTCTAAGCGAGTTAGAAAATATCTCTCTTGTTTTCTTGGAGAATTTCCCATCCGTCCGTATTCAGTATAAATGCGGTAAGAGTATTCTCCTACTCCTTCCTGAAATTCTATAATATAAAATTTATTGGAGTTAGCTTGGATTGATACATAATTTAGTACAACTCGTTGTTCTACTTCCTTCAACGCAAAAAAAGGGGTGTCGTTCGTATAAAGAGAAATTGCTTTTGTCATAAGAATTCCTTCCGGTTTTAGTATGTTAAGTGATTTTTTAAAAGGTATTGATTATCGGTTAATTTAATCTACCATATTACAC
>NZ_JBALPC010000110.1:0-8604 GCF_036965225.1 Bacillus sp. JJ1474
TCCGAAACGCGTGCTATGAACATTTATGGTAAGTGTTTTTCGCATAAGTTTATCAAATTCTGTTCCGTAAGCCTTTTATTGCCTCATCCTGATATATAGATTTTCATAATTTCTCATAATAAGAATACTTACCATGCCCCAGCTGATTAAAGTTTTGCGTGAGCAGCCTTCTCATGGTTATCTTAGACTCGATAACCTTAAACCATTCCAGCATGTCATTTGTAGTAATTTTTCGATCTGGAAAAAGAAATGCAAATTCCTCTACGTTGCGAAGTACTGCTGCAGGTAGTCCTTCCTTATGTCCACATTCTTTACAGACCACTCTGTTCATTTTCACCTCAACATTAAATGAACGGCAGCAAACACAGGTTACTCCTTTTTTCAGCTGGTCATAACTATAATCAAGTAAACGCATATATGGTGATTTCTCAATATGGAGAGATGTTAATCGTTTTGCGAGACTTAAGTGACTTTCTTTGTACTTTTTAGTGTTTTTGCTTAATTGTGTTATTAAGCGATTAAGCTGTGTAGGAAAAATAATAGGAAGGTCCATTGGTGCGTGGTATAAATAAAAGTCGGGGTAAATGAAAACAAGATTTGTTTCGATGGGGACATTGAGTCCAAGTTCCTGAAGCAACCTCCGGAGAAGGGATTCACACCGACTTAACTGGTCCAATGGATTCCTTATTTCCACTTTCGGGAAGGTATACCACCTGCCATCCTTTAGAAAATAATCACCCTCGTAATTTTTAACTTCAAAAACAAATATTTTTTCAGAAGATATTAGCAATGTATCTATTTGAAAAACGGTATGATTATATTCGAGCATTAATCCATTTATTATTAGCCAATTAATAGCAAGGGGATTAATTAAAGCGTCAAACATTAGCTCTCCCTGATACCCCTTCTCAAGGCTCAAATAATAATTCTGATCCTTCTCCGATAAATTCGTTCGAACATTTAAATATCGAAAAAGCTTTAATTCTTCAGGCTCAGTGCGAGATTTAATAATCATTTTCCACATCCCATATTTAATTTTCTTTGTATTAGCGCTACATCAATGGATAAATAATCATGAGTAAAAAAATTAATCTAACTAGAAGTTTAATAGAGATGAAAAAAGCGGGAATAAACGGAGAGGTATCTTGTCACCATTTTAATTCTAATTATTAAATTGTCAAGACTTACCATGATCACAATTTCCCAAAAAACATGAGCAGACAAATTGCCTGCTCACGCTATTTGGATCGCATTTTGATTTCATATTCTTCAAGTGTTGATATTCGTTCTAGCATAGTCGGATGACCATAACGGAATACTTTCACTAAAAGCGGAGGATTCACCTGACTTTTTCCAGCACGGGTTAATTCCTGAAAGGTTGAAATTGCCTCATCTGTGTCTTTTGTCAACTCAATTGCATATTGATCCGCACGTGACTCTTGATAGCGGGATACAAAATTTGAAAGCGGGCTTGAAATAAACAGCAGCATGGAAAGAATCATTAAGAAAAGCGGCAAGGAGCGAATATCATTGACTGCTGGAATCTTCAACGCTTCCCCCCACCTGCTAATCGCATACTCCATCAATCTTGCTGCTAAATATAATCCGATTAAAGATAAAAGTAGATACCCGGCTATTCCGAAATAAATATGCTTTTCAACATAATGCCCCATTTCATGTGCCATAATAAATAGAATTTGGCCTTCAGTTAACCGATCCAAAGTCGTATCCCAAAGAACAATTCTTGAGTTTGTCCCAATTCCATTCACATACGCGTTAAGTGCATTCGTTTTTTCAGACATATTGACTTCGAATACATGCTCGGCAGGTATTTGAGCTTGATCGGCTAGTTCTAGAATTTTCGCTTCCAGCTCTTTATTTTTCAATGGATAAAAGTCATTATAAAGCGGATCAATAACAACAGGCTGCAAAACCATCATAAATAATGTAAATGGTATCGAAAGCAGCCATGCATAGAGCCACCATCTTTTTCGGCTTTTATTAATCAGCCAATAGAGAACCGAAACAATAATAATCATCGTCCCATAATTGATCCAGAAGTCAATAAGCTCATCCTTCATCCAGCCGCTAAAGGATTGCGTGGAAATATTATAGCTTTTAGAAAAAGAATAACTAATATAACTTAGTGGCATTGTCGCGATAAAAGCAAAAAAGGAAAGCCAAATTAAATAAATGGCATTTTGAAAAAACTTAATTTTTGCTGTCTGCTCTGCCCACTTTTTAAATGTCTTTGAAAAACCAAGCAGCAAAATAAAAAGATAAAAAAGCCACTCAAATGGTGTAGACAAGAAAAATAATAAATTCCTTATCTTAGAATACTCCTCACTAAGCATAAGCTCTCTTCCATTTAGAAAGGTAGCTGGATCTGCCCTCGTCCCCTGATACTCGAAGGTCAAGCTTGTATCGGCAAAATAAAATAAATACCAATAAAAGAAAAGTCCATATAGGCAATAGGATATAACCCCATATAGCCCAATTTTTCTTGCCATCTCTCTCCCCCCTCTTGTACAACCCTTCAATGTAAGTTTAGTATAAAAATCAATATTTAGAACAAATTCTTAATACTTGCTATAGGCTTAAGCCTTTGTATAGCTTGTACATTTTCCATAAGAAAAAATCGAAAAAACCGATTCTATTTTGAACCGGCTTCCGATCACATAATAAAAGAATAGATTGATAAAACAACAATCGAACTTAAAACAACAAAAATAACATTTGCCCCAAGATACGCGACAAAAAAGGCAGCTGCTGCTCCTAATATCCCGAACCATACATCTTCATTAATAAAGAAAACTCCCGGAAAAACAAGTGCCCCTAGAGTAGCAGCAGGAACATTTTTAAGAACACCCTGCAGAAACACTGGCAATTCCTTCCCTTTAAAGAGTAAAAACGGAAGCATTCTAGGGATATAAGTAACAACCCCCATACCCATAATCATCCAAACAATATGACTACTCATTCCCTTTCCCCCTCTGCTTTTTCTTTACTCCTTCTATTAGCTCAATGATAACTGCTGATAAAAGTGTTGCAGCAACAATTGCCCAACCAGTTGAAAGTGCGTTGGTTATGGAGAAAATCGTATTAAAGCAGGCTGCTAAGGCTGCTAGGAACACTACTTTCACACTTTTTTTCATAGAAGGTACTAATAATCCAATAAACATCGCATAAAGAGCAATCGTCATGCTTTCCTGCAGTGTCTGGGGAAGGCTAGCCCCGAGTAAAAACCCAAACCCAGTGCCGGCAGCCCAACTCAAATAACCGATTAAATTAAGCCCAAACATATATCCTGTAGTGACTGTTCCTTCCTTCATAGCCGCTACAGAAAAGGACTCATCCGTAATCCCAAACGAGTAAATTGCTTTGTTGACAAAATAATCTTCTTCACATTTTTCATTTAATGCTGATGACATTAAGAAATGTCGAATATTCACAATGAATGTTGTTAGAATGATTTCAAATACTCCTGTACCTAGCGTCAACAGGCTAAGGGATATATATTGGGAAGCACCTGCAAATACGACTAAACTCATTAAAAGCGTTTCACCAAATGTTAGTCCAGTTGTTTTTGCCAGCAGTCCAAAGGTTAATGCAACTGGGATGTATCCAATTGCAATGCTAATTCCTGATTGAAATCCTTTCCTTAACTCTGACTGTGTTTTGTTTAATGCAAGTTCAGCCATTAGCTGCACCACCTTTTTTTTGAAAAAATCTGAAAGACATATGCTTAAAAATACACTATAATAGACATAATATATACTATAGCATCCAATAATTATAATATATTATACATACGAACGTTATAGTACACAATAGATTTGGAGGACAAAATGGAAAATATTCAAAAAAATATAGGAGAAAATCTAAGAAGTATTCGTAAAAAAAGAGGACTAAGCCTTGATGTCACTTCAGAATTAACAGGGGTAAGCAAGGCTATGCTTGGTCAAATCGAACGTGGAGAATCTAATCCAACCGTTACAACATTGTGGAAAATTGCCAGCGGACTCCAAGTCTCCTTCTCCTCTCTAATTAAAGACGAACCCTCAGATTTATTATTTGTAGACTATAAATCCATTTCCCCCATCGTAGAGAGCAATGGAGAATATCGAGTGTACCCCATTTTTCCATTTGATCCTAGAAAAAAATTCGAAATCTTTATTGTAGAAATGGATCCAGGCTGCCAGCATCTTTCAGAGAAGCATAATGATGGTGTAGAAGAATATATCACTGTTCTAAAAGGTGAACTTGAAATTCAAATTGGTGAGCATTGCAGACAAGTATCCCCTGGAAATTCAATTAGATTCCTAGCCAATAAAAATCATACCTATAAAAATATTGGTACAGATTTAGTCGAATACCAAGCTGTCATGTATTATTTATAAAGTGAAACTTCAATCAGTGGGGGGATTCCTTCAGCCCCCACTGATTGTTAGTTGCGGCCCACAGGATGTGGGTCACACAGACGTTGCCACAGGACGTGGCGTTCTTAGTCTGTGTTCCTACAATCGGGCCTTTACGGGCTGTTGCCCCCACTTAGAATTTCTTTGTTTTACGCAACTTCTTGAAGTGGGGGACTTACAGCCCGTTAATCTGCGATAACTAATTTTTAAAGGCATATCACTTGAGGTGATATGCCCTTTTCAATTTATCCAATTTATCTATTAGATTAGTACAGCGCGATCACTGCTCATTTTCTCCCCACGTATCCGCTGGAATTCTTCCAATAGCTTATCAACCGTTAATTTCTGCTTTTGCTCTTCGGTTGTTTCAAAAATAATTTGTCCTTTATCCATCATAATAAGCCTGTTTCCTAGATCTAAAGCCTGCTGCATATTATGAGTAACCATCAAAGTTGTCAGTTTATACTTTTCGACAATTTCCTTTGTCAGATTGGTGATAAGCTCTGCACGTGAAGGATCAAGGGCTGCAGTATGTTCATCCAGCAACAGGATTTTCGGTTCGGTGAAAGTCGCCATTAACAGTGACAATGCCTGCCTCTCCCCTCCTGACAATAGACCAACCTTTGCCTGAAGACGATTCTCTAAACCAAGATGTAGTGTCTCAAGCTTTTCCTTAAAAAATTCCCGGCGTGCTTTTGTAACTCCTCTTTTCAAACTACGGGTGTCCGTTCTTGAATACGCAATGGCAAGATTTTCTTCAATCGTCATTGCTGGGGCAGTCCCCGCCATCGGGTCTTGAAATACACGGCCGATGAGCTTCGACCGTTTGAACTCCTTCACAGCTGTAACGTCTTTGCCATCGATGATTACCTGGCCCACATCTGGAATTAATTTACCCGAGATAAGATTCATTAATGTTGATTTTCCCGCCCCATTGCTGCCGATTACAGTCATAAAATCACCGGGTTTTAAATGCAGGTTCATATGCTGTAAAGCAATTTTCTCATCAGGTGTACCTTCATTAAAAACTTTATGAATTTGATTTAATTGCAGCAAGTTGCTCACCACTCTCATTCGCTTTTTGTAAAACTTGAGTCTTTTTCCGTTTTTTGCGCTGCTTTTCACGTTGCATATCGATGATCTTCGGCAGAATAAGAGCACAAATAACGATAAAGGCAGTTATCAGCTTCATATCACCTGTTTCGAGAAATTCAACCCTTAGTGCTAATGTGACAATGATTCTGTATAAAATAGCGCCTCCAATTACAGCAAGGGTTGCTCTAACAATCGTTTTTGCCCCAAAAATCGCTTCCCCTATAATAACGGATGCAAGCCCAATGACAATCATCCCGATTCCCATTCCAACATCACTAAACCCGTTGTACTGGGCAACAAGCGCACCGGATAAAGCGACAAGCGCATTAGAAATTCCAAGTCCAACAATTTTTAATAAATCTGTGTCCGCTGAAAAACTGCGGATCATTGTTTCATTATTTCCTGTTGCACGGATCGCTAAGCCAAAATCTGTTTTTAGGAATAAATCTATCAATACCTTTACAACAAAAGCCAATATGATCATAAGGAAGAGAATTCCCCATGTTTTTGGAACGAAGCCTGTGGCAGAAAAGATTGCCTGAATTCCATTATCCAGCCCAAGCCCTTGCCAGAATGCTGTTAATTTTGTGATCACTGTTTCTTCTGATAAAAGCGGGACATTTGACTTGCCCATTATTCTCAAGTTTATTGAGTACAATGCAATCATCATAAGAATCCCTGATAGCAGAGGATTAATTTTTCCCTTCGTATGAAGTAATCCAGTGATACAGCCGGCTGCAAATCCGCAAATTAGAGCTATAAGCGTTGCCAAGAATGGATTCGTCCCTCCAACTATTAGGACTGCAGCCACCGCGGCACCCGTCACGAAGCTCCCATCCACTGTTAGATCAGGAAAATCTAGTATCCTGAATGATAAATAGACTCCTAATGCCATTAATGCATAGATTGCACCGGCTTCTATTGAACCAAAGATGGCTGTCGACATATAAATCTTCCTTTCTTACTGCTGAAAAGCCTAGTTTTTATAATTAACGAATATTATTCGCCTTCGTAGAACTCACCAATTTTTTCCCACTCTTGCTTGATTTCAACACCTTGTTCTTCAGCTGCTTTTTTATTAATAACAAGCTTTAAGCTGCTTGGCAGTTCAACTGGAAGCTCAGATGCCTTTTTATTGCCTTTTAAAATTTCCACAGCCATTTTACCAGTTTGGTAGCCTAGATCAAAATAATTAAAACCACTCGCTGCAACGGCACCACGCTTCATAGAGTCAAGCTCACCTACAAACAATGGAACTTTCTTTTCGTTTGCTACAGAAATAACTGATTCTAAAGCAGAAACAACTGTATTATCAGTTGGAACATAAATTGCGTCTACTCGTCCAATTAATGATTCAGCAGCCTGCTTTACTTCAGCAGAAGTTGAAACAGTCGCTTCCACCACTTTAGCACCTTTCTGCTCTGCAAGCTCTCTTACAGCATCTGCTTGCACTTCAGAATTTTGCTCACCTGAATTAAAAATAACACCGATATTTTTAGCGCCAATTTCTTCAGTAATGAAGTGAATCGTTTTGGCTGTTCCATCTGGATGGTTGTCGGTAGTACCAGTAATATTGTCACCTGGTTTATCCAGCGCTTCGACTAAGCCAGCCCCAACTGGGTCCGTAACAGAAGTGAAAAGAATTGGAATATCCTTTGTAGCATTTAAAGCACTCACTGTACTTGGTGTTGCATTCGCAAAGATTAAATCGACTTTATCACCAACAAAGTTGTTAGCAATCGTCAATGTATTGTTCATATCTGCTTGGGCATTTTGAATAAGGAATTCCACATTGTCCCCGTCTTTGAACCCTTCATCCTCTAATGCTTTCTTAAATCCTTCTGTTGCAGCATCAAGAGAAGGGTGCTCTGCAAATTGGGAAATTCCAATCTTATATGTTTTCTCTGCTTCATTATTCGAGCCGTTACCTTCATCAGCTGTTTTATCGCTTCCACATCCGCTTAGCAATGCAACACCTACTAAACTAGCAGCGGCCATTAATTTCATTTTCTTGAACATTATTTGTTCCCCCTTTGAATACTTTTGCGCTTTTTCGCTTTTGTGCTTTTTCGCTTTTATTCACTAAATTATAATGCCAAAAAGAGTGATAATTCAAGTCTTTTTTACTATTTCAAAAAATTATTTAAATTTAGAATATAAGATTGTCAATATCTAGGAAAAGTAAAAACACAGCACTGGGGCTGTGTCCTTATCTGCCTTTGAAATTTGGCTTTCTTTTTTCTGCAAAAGCTGTAAGTGCTTCGACTCGATCCTCTGTTGGAATAATGACCTCGTATGCTTTCCTTTCAATTTGCAATCCGGTCTGTAAATCTCCATTCATCCCCTGTTTTATTGCAAATTTAGCCTGTTGAAGAGCAAGAGGACCATTGGATAGCATTTGATTTGCTACTTCAAAACACGCATTTAGAAGATTATCTCTATCGACCACTCTATTCAATAAGCCATATTCCAATGCTTCCTCTGAGCTCAAACGTTTGGCCGTCAAAATTAATTCCATCGCTTTTGCCTGGCCAATTAGCCTTGGTAATCTTTGAGTACCACCAGCACCTGGAATAATCGCTAAACTAGTTTCAGTCAGTCCCATAGTTGTTCCTGAAACGGCAATCCTAAAATCACATGATAGCGCAAGTTCCATTCCCCCGCCAAAGGCAAATCCATTTATGGCTGCAATGGTTGGCTGGGGCAGCTGGTCAATTAGCGAAAAGACTTCACCGATTTTATAAATATTTCGGCGAACTTCCACATCAGACAATGTCTTTCGCTCTTTTAAATCAGCCCCTACACTAAAAGCCTTCTCACCTGAACCAGTAAATATAACAACCCTGACATCTGAATTTATCCGTATGGACTCAACGGCCTCTTGCAGCTCCAATAACGTATCATAATTAAAAGCATTCAATGCCTCTGAACGATTTATCGTTACAACTGCGATATGCTCCTTCAACTCAACAATAATCGAATTCATATGACTCCCCCTCGTATAAACTGACTACTTGTTCAATTCGATAAATACCGTAAAAACCCTTTCGTTACAAAAAATTTAGACAGACAATTAATGTCTGCCTAATAT